>CAMOTP010000009.1 GCA_946625925.1 uncultured Alphaproteobacteria bacterium
ATCTCTTTATCTCTTTGTCTTTTAATTCCATATATTTATTCGATACGATTTCGTGTAATTTTTTCGCAATTTCTTTTCTGTCCATGCCTGCAACAGATACCGGTTCCAGTGCCGTTATATGCACCGTCATACCGCCCAATTTTGCAACATGGAATATTTGACCAAATGCACTGCGTTCAATACGACATTTTGGGCCCATATCCTGCTTTGCATTATCAAAATACGCATATTCGTTCGCCATAACCTGATCATTGACGCATTGATTACGACGTGTTCGATATGTTATCACCATTGGTTGAATTGTCAAATCTGGAACAGCCTCGACCAAATTAAACATTGCAGATTTGAATTCTTTGACGTATGCACCGTTTGTTGTTGTGCCTTCGGGGAATATGGTGACGGGATAACTGGCGCCACGTAATTGACGTGTCATATCGGCAATGGCCTCTAGTGCATGGGATGGACGACGATCAACAAATACAACACCAAATTTTTTTGCAATCCAACCAACCAACGGATAAGATGCAATATCAATCTTACCGACAAAAGAACAACCATATCCTACCGGCATAGACATTAATTCAAATACAGAAATATGATTACAAACACATAATAAAGGTCTGTGCTTTGTTAATTTACCATGCGTACGAATACGGACACCGGTTGCAAAACATAATGTCCACATAAAAAAACGCATATACTTTACGGAAAAACGTCCACGTGGTATCAACATTATAATTGGAACCTGAATCAAAACAAACAAAACGAACAATATTGCACGTATAAAAGCAAATATTATTTCAAAAATGTTTGATTTACAACTATCCGCCATTACTTTCATTTTTATGCCTTTTCTTCTTCGTCTTCGGTTTTATCGGCATCCTGGATTAATTCGGCATCAGCCGCATCTTCACGTAATAAAAATGCGAACACAGAACGTGCAACCTGGACAGCGCCCTTTACCGGTGATGTTATAACCTTGCCCAAAGTCTGAATAAAATTACTGGGCAAATCAAAATCTTCACCTTCGAAACTTTCATCTGTACCAAAGAAATGTTTTTTATATACAGAATCCATATCTTTGGTACGCAACATAACAAACACATCATAAGAGTTAAATGGTTTATCAATAAATACACCGCGCCCAAATGTTGCGTTAATACGTAAATATCCCTTGACCAACGGGGTCATTTGACGCATAGCCTCGGCTTTATCAACAAAAACCTCAGGCAAGATGTTCATACGTGTTAATTTTGGATTAACCCCAGGCACCAATTTTGTTGGTTCAACCGTTGCACGTAAACGCAATGGCGATAAATGGTTATAATACAGATAAGAAATCGCCTGGGCAGACATAGCCGGGTTCGTCCCAGCCCAAGATGCCACACCAAACACAATACCAATTTTATGACGCACAATATATTCGCCCAAACCAACCCATAACAAACGCATAACCAGTGCATTTTCACGATATTCAGGATCAACACATGCACGTGACATTTCGGCAATATTTGCCCCAGATTTTTTTATTTTAGAAATATCAAATTCTGTTTCAGTGTAAAAACCACCCATTTTATCGGCCGCATCACGATTGATAATACGATATGTTCCAACAACTTTGCCCTGGTGAAACACAGCCAAATAGTCGGCAAATCTATCATAAGAATCATATTCTTCACGTAAATTTTTTTGTTCTTCGGTGGCAGATGCGCCCTCTTCTTCGACAAAAACAGTATAACGCAACTGACGCACTTGGCGACGTTCTTCTTTGGTACGCGTTAAACGAACCTCGAAATCACGAACTTTGATAGTCATTTCTTTATTATCCTTTTCGATGTAATTAACAGAATACCAAAGAAAAACCTTTATATCAATATTTTTATTTTAATTTATCGGAAAGTTCGGCAATCGCAATTGCATACCAATTTGAATTGTTCCATTTCTTGATGCGATAGAAATTTGGATATGTTAAATATGCAACTTTGACAGATTGGACATCCACATCATTATCTGGTGACGACACCAAATTTGATACTGTATCATCATTGTTATCTGAAACCAGACCAACAACCATATCTGATTTAATCAACTGGGTTCCATCAGAATTTAAAACACCTTTATCTGCCCATTGAGCAATAGTAAATTTTTTATCACCATTTATTAAATCTGTATCAAAATCAGCCGGAATTAAAACTTTGTATGCAATTCTTTCGTTTGGATTCCATCCTAATTTATTCAGGTAATTGCCTGCACTGAACATAGCATCACTGATATTATTAATTATGTCAATTTTTCCGTCTGCATTACCATCTGCACCATATTGCGACAATGTTGTTGGAATAAATTGAAAGTGCCCCATTGCGCCAGCCCAACTGCCGTAAATATTATTTATATCCTGATTATTTTTATCAGCAATTTTCATCAAAGATAATAATTGCTGTTTAAAAAAAGCCTCACGACGACCGTCGTACATCAGAGTAAAAAATGCATCTTTTAATCTGTATGCTTTTTTTACACTGCCATAATTAGATTCCATACCCCAAAAAGCCAATATAACATTTTTCGGAACACCGTATTTCATGGATGTTTTTCCCAATAATGTCGGATATTTATGTGACATATTATGTCCTGTACGGATACGTTCTGAATTAACTGTACGATTCAAATAATCACGTAATGTTAGTTTAAATTCTGATTGGTTTTTATCGTTATAAACTATTTTCGGAATAAACACCGGATTTTTCAGAGTCGCATCTATTACATCTGATGATATTTTACCTTGTTGTGCATCAATACGAATAGATGTTTGTATATCATTCCACCTGTCAAAATCAAAATTTCCACGTGCAGCATATCCTGTATTTGACAACACAGAAAACATTGCGCCATAAAATATAACGCTTAAATACTTCATATTTATGACCCCATACTATTTTATGTTAAAAAGAATATTTTAATCCCAAATGCAATCCAAACGATTGCCATGTAGCTTTCTTCAAGGCATCGGTCACACTTTCTGTGTGTGCATCTGTTTTTGTAACCTTGATATCCGCCACTGTTGGATCATCTTCGCGTGGGATAGCCTCGTAATAATAGGAGTCTGCCCAATAAATTTTTCCACCAATTTTTCCAATATGGAAATAATTCGTATCTGCTTTAATACTTAAATTCAGACGATTAGATAATTTCAAATCGTATTCCATTTCCATGGCATATGCAAAAGCACCATTATCACCTTCGTCCAAGAAACTGGGGTTTTGTTGCCAATCTGTACGATTTGGCCAAATACCTTCGGATGAATATTTTGGCATACTGACCTGGGCATAAAAACGCAATTTATCCGTTAAGGTCACTTGTTTTTCAATTTCTAGTCCGACATAAAAACCACTCCACGTGGTGTTATATTCATGTGTTTTGCCAGGAATCATTATTGGACCATCACCACCAATGATAACACAATCACCACCATACACACCCCATGGTGTCATTTCATCTTCGGCATATTCAATATTTCCAACAGACAATCTGTCACCGGAAACAGATGCAACCTTAATTTCGTTTGGTGACACACAAACCTGGTAATAATCATTAACATATGCATCAACCTGATCAATCGGCACAGCATAATATTCATCGAGATCCGGGTCATCTGGATTACCAAACACATAATCACCCTCGTCTGTCATAAGTGGGATATACACACCCTGGTTTGGATAATAGTGATTAGACATTTGCAAATTATGTTTAAACACCTCGTATCCAAATATTGGGGTCAATTTCCATCCCGCAATATCCCAAATATTATGTGCACCAATACCTAAACGAATATGATGACTGTCCCCAGTTTGATCACCCATAGAAATCGTAAATATTCCTTCGGTTGGATAATTTTCATCATATGGTTTCAAATCATAATCCATAGACAAACCAGAAGAAGCCATCTTTCCGTATGTGTATTCACCAAATGCCATCAAATCAAAATTACGCAAAGTGAAATCATATCGACCACCAACCTTGAATTCATTGAATCTCATATCATCCCATTCAAGAACAGAATTCACACTGGTAGTAAATTCAAAATCCGCAAAACGACGGCCATAACCGCCATAAACACGAAAACCATTACCCAAAGATGTTGGACTTGCAATACCATTTGCCGTCATTACCCCTGAATATGTCGAAGGAGCCTGTTGTCTGGGAACCTTGTACGAATAAGAACTGGAACCGATAATCTGTTTATTTCCACCATTATAGTTTACATATCCACGATTTTGATAATTGGCATAACCTGCCCTATTCATCGATTGAGGGGTATTGTAATAGTAAGAAGGAACACCTTCGTTGCTGGCATATACCGGCAACGACGCGCAGATTCCTAGTAAAATCGCGATATTTCCCTTCCTCATATAGTCTTCACTATGGGTTAATTATATCATAAAAAATGATTATAAAAAAGCATTTTATGATTTACTGGATTTTTTTATCTAATGTTTTAATATCTGTGTCATGAACACAGCACATAATATTTATATCCATGTCCCTTTTTGTATTTCAAAATGCAAATATTGTGCTTTTTATTCGTCTGCGGTGGCACCTGATTGGGAATCTTATTGTAATGGTATTTGCTATGAAATAGATTTTTGGGCAGAAAAGTTAGGAAAAATAAAAATCCCAACGGTTTTTTTTGGTGGTGGCACCCCCAGTTTGATGCCAATAAATATTTTTCAACGCATTATCACACATTTAGGCAATAAATTTAATTTATCTGGGTGTAGCGAGATAACCTTGGAATCAAATCCTGGAACACTGACAAACGATAAATTGCACGATTTTATTTCATGTGGCATAAATCGTTTATCAATTGGTGTTCAATCCTTTGATGATACAGAATTAAAATTTTTAGGTCGAAAACATGATGCAAAAACAGCAATCAACCTGGTGGAAAACGCACAAAAAAGCGGTATACGAACAAGTGCCGATTTTATATATGGATTGCCAAATCATTCTGTAAAAAATGTTATTTCTTTGTGTAATAAAATAAATGATTTAGGTTTAAAACACGCATCGTTGTACGAATTAACCATTGAACCAAACACTCCATTTGGACGTATGAATCTAGATATGCCAAACAATGATGAAATGGCAGATATGTATTTGGCTATTTCTGATAATTTAAAAATCCCAAGATACGAAATATCAAATTATGCAGAGCCAGGATTTGAATGCATGCACAATAAAAATATTTGGGATGGAAATGCTTATATCGGTCTGGGGCATGGTGCAATGGGACGAATTTTTATGAATAATACTTGGTACGAGCAATCAGGTGGTGATATTAAATTTTCTGAATTAAACGACCAAGTTCGTGCCACAGAACGCGTTATTACTGGATTGCGCACTGTACAAGGAATAAAGTTAGATAATGAAATAAAAAATGTGGTTGATATAAATTACATAAATATACATAATGACCTGGTCAAATTAAAAGACAATCGTATTTATGCGACCGATGCAGGTATGTTAATTCTGGATGAATTACTGGTAAATTTAATAAAATAAAGGAATAAAATGGAACATAAATTATTAAACATAATCGGTGTTTGTGCAGTGATTATTTCAATATCGTTGGCTGTTTTTGTAAGCAAGGAGAAAAAAATGAGTACAGGAATAAATTTAGAAGATATGGACACTACAATTATTGCAGGGGACGATTTCTATGATTATGCAACCAAGGGCTGGAGAGACACACATCCAATGCCAAAAGATTATTCTAGATTTGGGACTTTTGAAGTATTGGTTGAAGAAAACAATAAACGCGTCCGCAAAATTGCAGAAAGTGATAACGGTAAAATTGGTACTTTGTATAAAATTGCAATGGATGAAAAAAAATTAAATGCGGATGGCATTACACCTGTTAAAAAATATATTGAACAAATTGATGCAATTAAATCAAAAGATGAATTACCCACATTCTTAGGACAAATCCATTCTTTCAGTGGTGGCTTTTTCAGTGATGCTGTTAGCTTAGACGAAAAAGACAGCGAACATTACCTGTATAACATTGGCCAAGGTGGAATTGGCTTGTCACGTGATTATTATTTTGATAACGATGCAAAATCAAAACAAGTTCGCGAAAAATACATTGAATATATGACAAAACAAATGGAAAACTTTGGCATACCGGTGGATGCAAAAAAACTTTATGCATTGGAAGAACGTATGGCAAAATCTTTCTATAAAAAAGAAAAATTACGTGATCCAATTGCAAATTATCACAAAATGACAACCGCACAATTACGTGCAGAAATTCCAAATTTTGATTGGGATAAATATTTTGCAGCACGTGGTATTTCGCCAAATTTTGTAAATGTAAATCAAATTGAACCTGTTACTGAATCAATCAAGATTATAAAAGATACAGATCTGGAATTATTAAAAACATATCTGAAATGGCGTTTGATAGATTCTGCTGATAGTTTTTTAGATGACACAACGTATGATATTGCATTTGATTTCGGCAAAGTATTAACTGGCCAAGATGAAAAAAAACCTCGTTGGAAACGCGCAGTTGCTATGATTGACGGATCACTGGGCGAAGAAATTGGCCACCTATATACAAAAAAATATTTCCCAGAGACCGCAAAAAAACGTATGCAAGATTTAGTTAAAAACCTGCAATCTGCATTGGGTATGCGTATTAAAAATTTGGAATGGATGTCAAACGACACAAAAAAACAAGCATTAGAAAAATTAAATACATTCCATGCAAAAATTGGATACCCGGATGTTTGGCGTGATTATTCCAAATTGGAAATAAAAAATGATTCTTTGTATGACAATATGATACGTGTTGCAAAATTCGAAGACCGTTTTTGGTTGGATAAAATTGAAAAAGAAAAAGATCCAAACATTTGGTTTATGAATGCACACGAGGTTAATGCGTATTACGATCCATCGACAAATGAAATTTGTTTTCCTGCGGGAATTTTACAATATCCTTTCTTTGATATGGATGCCGACGATGCATTTAACTATGGTGCAATTGGTGCGGTTATTGGACATGAAATGACACATGGTTATGATGACCAAGGTCGCCAATTTGATAAAGATGGTAATATGCGCGATTGGTGGACAAAAGCTGATGCTAAATCATTCACAGAACGTGCAAATGTTATGCGTGACTTTTTCAACAATATAATTGTTGCACCAGGTACACATGCAAATGGTGAATTCACATTGGGTGAAAACTTGGCTGATTATGGTGGTGTAACTGTTGCATATACTGCATATATGAATTTTGGCACACGTAGCGATGATGCGGACGGATTTACTGATGTACAAAGATTCTTTATCGCATATGCTAACAATTGGGCTGGGAATATTCGTGATGACGCACTGTTACAACAAACAAAAACGAATGAACATTCCTTGGCGCGTTGGCGTGTTAATGGCATATTGCCACATATTGATGCGTGGTATGATGCGTTTGGTGTAACAGATAAAAATAAAATGTATATTGCACCAGAATCCAGAGTTAAAATTTGGTAAACAAAAATCGCCTGATTTTATTCAGGCGATTTTTTTAACTGTTTTATTATTTATTTCCAACACGTTGACGGAATTCTGTACTGGGACGAAATGTTGCAACACGACGTGCAGAAATCACTGCAGGAACACCTGTTTTTGGATTACGACCAATACGTGCAGATTTTGTCAAAATCTTGAATGTACCAAAACCAGAAAATTTAACATCTTCGCCATTTGTCAAAGATTCACCAATTTCATCAAAGATGATATCTATCATTTTATATGCATCGGTTGCAGTTAATCCAAATTTATCACGCAAACGCATTGCCAAATCATTACGAGTTATCGTTGCCATTTTAAATTTCCCTTTGTTTTTTCGTGATTATTATACAAGCCAACATTAAAAAATCAACATTTATTTGTTTTTATTATGGGGGTATTGATTTTATTTTTTATTTGATTACAATTGACTTTGATTTTTTAGTCCCTATAGTTCAATTGGATAGAACGGGGGTTTCCTAAACCTCTGATGCAGGTTCGATTCCTGCTGGGGACGCCAGTTACGTATTTGGACATGAATAAGGATACCAATATGAAAAACAAAGCAGTTAAAATCGGGATTATTGCAACAGTATTACCGCACCTGTTTTGTTGTGTATTGCCAATTATTTTGGCGATTATCAGTTTGTTTGCCCCAGAATTTGCTCATTCTTCATATTTCTTGCCAGAATGGATTGAACCTTGGCTGTTTGTTTTTTCCGCATTAATGTTGGGTATATCTTGGGTTGTTGTTTTACACGAGTGCCCCTGCCAATGCGATACATGCAACAAAAAAACTGTTCATAATCCCCAGAAAATTATTTTGGCTGTGGTTACGGTATTATTCGTCGTAAGTATCGTATTGCATATACTGGCGCATCACTAGGATTATTTTTCATAAATTGCTTTTAACAATATCTTTGTTTTTTTATTTGTTTTATGGTCAAAAATATGATAAAATGGTAGCAAAAGTAGGAAGGATTTTGCTATGAAAAGATTAGTTGTTGTACTTAGTAGTTTGTTGGTTTTACCAGCCTTTGCCGAGGTTACACCATCGCAATATGACACAGATATGACATTTTCTGATGTTGAATTGACTGATGTTGACACTGGTGAAGTTGAAGAAGTTGTAGAAGCAGAAACGACTGTTGCCAAACCACAAACATCTGGTCGTAGTTTGGGCACAAATGCGGGTGCAAGAATGGCTGCTATGCGTTCTGGTTCTGCGCGTGGTGCATCAACATCGACTTCACGTACGGGAACATCCCGTTCACGCAGTATTACAACACGTGGGACAGCAGCACCTGTGCGTACGACCAGTGTATCAACACGTCGCGCCCCGACAAACAATGCAACAACGGCTCGTCCGGGGGTGGTATCTCGTGCAGCAACAATAACAACAACGACACCATTATATAATGCGAACAATGTTCAATCCAGAGGTTCATCGCGTGTATCCATTTCTGCGAGGGGCGCTTCTATCCGCGCTGCATCGCCATCATCGACGACAACAACTGCGACCCCAACTGCAGATTCTGCAATAGATACAACAACAGAAATGAATACAATGAAGTCTTTGACTGAATATTGTCAGGCACAGTATGCTTCTTGTATGGATAATTATTGTAATGTATTGGACGACAACCAAGGTCGTTGTACATGCTCTAAGAATATTTCTAACTATGAAAAGACAGAGGCTGCTTTGGCAAATGCAACCGAGGCATTACAAGATGTTGCACGTAGCATTCAATATATTGGATTGCCTGCAGATCAAATATCTACTCTGTTTACAGAAACAGAAGCAGAATTGACCATGAAAGATTCAAAAGATAATTCTGCAATTCGTTCCAGTTTGGATAAAGTTAAACGTATGATTGTTGAAGTTAAGTCTGGTACAGCTGCTGCGGTTGAAACCAGTAGCAATCTTAACTTTGATTTATCTGGATTGTTAAACTTTAACATTGATAATACCGGATTTGATTTGTCCGCGTTTATGAATACCAATAATACCAATACAAACAGTATTTCAAATCAACGTGGTGAATCTTTATATAAAACAGCCGTCAATCGTTGTAAGGCATCTGTGTTGAATTCTTGTACAGCACAAGGTGTCGATGCAGCAGTCGTGACAAATGCTTATGATTTGGAAATCGATAAATCTTGCTTGGCATATGAACGTGCCCTGACAGAATCAAACAAACAAATGTCACAAACGGTTGCTAATGCAAAAGAAGTTTTGAAAAAAGCACGTTTGATGGTTGCACAAAACAAGAATTCATACGATTTGCGTGGTTGCGTCAGTGCTTTGGAATCCTGTATGCAAGACGATTATGTGTGCGGAAGTGGTTATGCTAGCTGTTTAGACCCAACTGGTCAATATATTGTGAACGGTTCTGTGGTTGTTGGCAGCATGCCAGGAAACAATACAGACGATCATGCTACTGCGAGTAGTATAAGTTCAAATTATTCTCATGAAAATTTGTTTGAAACATGGACAACGAACAACAAAAACCCATGGTTACCCACAACAGACGCCAATTATACACCGTTGGTTGATTACATTAACGATACTGTAAAGAATGGCGCGGCAGCAAATTCTTCTGACAAGATGTCACAGTATTTGCAAAACAAAATTGGATATCATGATTCTAAATCAAACAAGGATTATGGTATGTGTATGTCTATCTTGAACAAATGCCAGAGTTATACATACGATTCCAAGGGTAAATACAATCCTGAAAATGATGTTATTAAACAATTTCTGCAACGTGCATTGGTTCAAATTAAAACAGCACAAGACGAATTGTTGGCATCATATGCAGAAAGTTGTATAAGTGATGTTTCAAGTTGTTTGTCTTCAAACAATTATGATGCTGCAAACCCAGAAAACACAAAGAGCAGAACAGCTATTAATTCTTGTTATGCCCAAATTAGAACTTGTATGTCTGTAAACGGCAATATATTTGGCAGTGTTACACCATCCGTATTGCGCGATTGGGTAACTGGAAACTATACAAGTTTGGAAACATATGATAGTAATACAAACATAGATTATGATTGCGCACAAATTACTGACGAAACAGAGTGCGGTTCACAACGTGGTTATTGTGTATCCAGCACAGGTGCGATATCACAATTGTCACCTTTGTGCAGTTGGAATACCAGCACCCGTAAATGTACACGTCAGGCGAGTTGCAATTAATTACAGTTCACTTTGCAAAAAAGAAAAGACCCCGGAAACGGGGTTTTTATTTTGCATAAAACTGTAAAAATTTTATTAAATAACCAGATTTGGACGAGAAGCACGCAAGTTTTCCAATGATTTTTCCTGTACTTTTTTGAATTCGTCGGGATTCCATATTTGAAAACTGTTTCCACGACCAACAAATAATGCAGTATTTTTAATACCTGCGTGTTTTAATAAATCATCAGGAATAACTATACGCCCTGTTACATCAAATTGTAATGGACGCGCATCCGCAAATAACATTGCAGATAAATCATCCAAAGTATTATCAAAAACACCCATTTTATCGGTCGCAGCGGCAAGTTGTTCCATACGCGACATAGACAATCCTTCGATACATTTGTTTGTGAAAGAACGGTATAAAACAACCCCAGAAAATTTATCATTATTCAACGAAGAGCGATACGATGCCGGCACAGAAATACGTCCTTTGGTATCAATACGATTTTCATAAGATGAGAGAAACAATGACATTTTATTCCTGATATTTTATGGATTTACCGGCCTTGGTATCACACTTCGTGATGAATTTAGCATTTATTTTTACGCTTGTCAATGACAATCAATAATCAAATTATGGGAAATTATGGTTTTAACAGACAAAATGATATTTTTTAAAATATTTTTAAAATAATTGTATTTTTCTCTTGACGACCGATTCGTTTTTATTCTAAGATGTTTGTATAGACAAGGAGAAAAAGTTTTAAACCGCCTGAAAGCCTTGGTTTTCCGGTAAAAACAATAAAAAACAACCACATAATGGTTCAAGATTTGTAAATACTTATGTAAATACAATAAAAACCATTATTTGCAAGCCCAAGAAAGGAGGGACCCACACATGCAAAAAAACATTAAACAAATAATGATTGCGTTGGACCAGGTTTTAAACACAACCGTTTGGGTAAATCAAGATAGACAAATTATCTCTCTGAGTGATGAATTGCATATTGGTCACAATAATGCACCACGTTCTATTGAAGATTTGCCACGCGCATCATTGGTCGGCGCATATGTATCTTTACAAATCAGAACAGATAACTTTGACGTTGCAGCAGAAACATTGGAAACACACGATTTGGCTTTGAAAGTCAAAGAAATGGTATTTTCTGAGGCAAAAAAGATTATGGATGCAGGCAATACAGATTCAAAAAATCATGCTATGGCTGCATAATTTCAGTTTCCGGGAGACCGGAAGGAGAGGAGAAGCCGCCAACGAGTAATCGTTGGCGGTTTTTATGTTTACCTGTCTTTATTATTGGTAAGCATTAATTTACAATTTTCTTTTTTGATACCGCTGGCTTCCAGTATTTTCATCAATCGACCACGTGATTCTATCCAATGCTTCTCTGACGATGTATGTTTTTTGATTGTTTTACCTTTTGTGTTTTTGGAATTTTTTTCTTTATTCATATCAATATCCTTTGGTTACATACATTATTATACATTTGCATATATATTTTTTATATCCGCTTATCAACCTAGGAAAAAGAAAAAAGCCCGATTTTACGGGCTTTTATAACCATTAGGAATATATTTTATTTTGATAATTCATTACGAATTTTTGAAACACTGGCCACACGTTCAACAATTAAATCATTAAAGTCAGCATTGCTTAAATCCACTGCATAACGGATAGCATTGGCAAAAGCCAGCGCATCACTGTTTCCATGGGTTTTAACAGAAAATCCGTTTAATCCTAAGAAAGTCGCACCAGCATATGACCGAGGATCAATTTTATGTTTCAATCTTTTAAACACATGAACCAAGAAAAATGCACCAATTATCGCAAGTAGTGATTTTTTGAAATTTTCAACGATAACGCGTTTTATTAATTTTGCGGTACCTTCTACTGTTTTTAACACAATATTGCCTGTAAAGCCGTCTGTAACGACAACCTGGACCTTTCCAGCACTAATATCTGTCGCTTCGACAAAGCCGATATATTCATATGGCAATTCGTCGCGATGTTCAGTTAAAACATGGTTTAATTCTTGGAGTGTTTCATTACCCTTGGTTTCTTCGGTTCCGATGTTCAATATTCCAACACGTGGACGTGGCATATGACCAATGACATCGGCATACACACTGCCCAAAATTGCAAAATCAAACAAATTTTGTGCATCACATTGAACATTTGCACCTAAATCCAATACAACCACCCTGGAATCACCACCCCCAGATGGCAACATTGTTGTAATTGCAGGTCGAGATATGCCATCTACTGTCTTTAATGCCAATTTGGACAAAGACATTAACACACCTGTATTTCCCGCACTGACCACAGCAGAAGAATTACCCAAGCGGACATCTTTGATTGCCATAAACATAGATGTTCCATCAGCATGACGAATAACATCACGAACCTTGTCTGTGCCCAAAATAACATCCGGGGCATCCACTATTGTGCAATTACGAGCAACACGCGGAAATTTTTTCAAAAGTTTATTCAAAACAGCCTTTTTACCGAATACGCGGAAATGCACCTGTCCTTCACCATACTGATACAAAAATTGGTTAATACCGCCCAAAACAACCTTGGGACCTTTATCACCACCAAACGCATCTATGGATATAACTTTTGTCATGTTTTTTCCTTAAAAAAAGGCAGATTAATAACCTAGATTATATCACAAGGTTATCCAATCTGCCACATTTCTTTTTGTTTTATTATTTTGCACCACATGCAGGGCAAATATGGTGTGGACGTTTCTTTTCGCCACATGCTTTGCATACACCAACTGGCATAATGCTCAAAGCATCATGAGATTGACGTTGTGCACTGCGTGCTTTACTTGTTTTACTTCTTGGCGTTGCCATTTTACAATCCTTTTATATTAAACTTGTTATATTTTATTCAATTATTCCGGTTTTGCAAGGAAAAGTTTATCCGGGTTGGACAACATAACTTGTCATCCAACCCGATTATTTGCCAGATATTAGATATCCAACAATTGTTGCTGTTCGCCACCTTCGCGTGCAATTCTTTCAGCCTTTTCTTCTTCTTTGGCAATTGCACGAACACGACGGACGTATGCACCGGTTCCAATTGGAATCAAACGACCAACAATCAAGTTTTCATTGATACCAACTAATTTATCGGTTGAACCGTTAATAGCCGCATCCACCAAAACCTTGGTTGTCTGTTGGAACGATGCATTAGAAATAAATGAACGAGATGTCAAAGATGCACGTGTTAATCCAACCAAGACCTGTGAAGCTTCGGCTGGGCGACCACCATCATGCACAACACGAGCATTTTCTTCTTCGAAATCAACACGGTCGACAACCTGTCCCAACAAGAATCCTGTATCGCCTGGATTTGCAATTTCTACACGACGTGTCATTTCACGAATCAAAATTTCAATATGTTTGTCGTTAATTGTCACGCCCTGTAAACGATAAACTTGTTGTACTTGGTCAACCATAAATGTCGCCAAAGCCTTTTGTCCCAAAATACGCAAAATGTCCTGAGGAACTGGTTCACCATCAACCAATTTCTCGGCTTTTTTAACCGTATCACCACTGCGGACAAGCAAGTTTGTTCCCTTTGGAACTGCATATTCTACAGGTGCAGTGCCATCATTTGGTTCAATACGGATGATAATTTTTGATTTTGCATCTTCTAATTCAACCGTACCGTCAATTTCAGCCAATAATGCAGGGTTAGCAGGTCTGCGGACTTCTAACAATTCTTCTACACGTGGAAGTCCCCCGGTAATATCGCCTGTCTTTTTTGCTTGAACAGGGATACGCGCCAAAACGTCACCCGCAGAAACTTTATCACCATTAGCAACAGTCAGAACAGAATACACAGGAACCATATATTCTGCAACCTTCTTGCCACCCAAAGAAATCACTTCGCCTTTGTCATTTACCAAAGTAATAGAAGGATTCAATGGTTTTTTGGTATTTGTTTTCCAATTGATAACCTTGCGAGATGCAATACCAGTTGTGCCATCAACCTCTTCTTGGAAAGAAACATTTTCAATCAAGTCGTTAAAGCAAACAGTTCCATCTTTTTCAGCAATAATATCATTTGAATATGGATCCCATTCTGCAACTTTGGCACCCTTTTCAACCATATCACCATCTGCAACAATCAATTTTGAAGCATATGGTAATGCACAGCTGAACAATTTGTTGTCTTTGTTATCAACAACGGCAATTTCACCATTACGCGATAAAACGACAACACGACCTGCGTTATTTGTGACGGTGTTAACACCAATCAATTTAATTTTTCCAGCCACAGGCATTTCGATAAAGTGACTTTCTGCACTACTTTCAGCAATACCACCAATGTGGAAGGTACGTAATGTTAACTGTGTTCCAGGTTCACCAATTGATTGTCCTGCGACCACACCAACAGGTTCGCCAACATGTACCAATGCATTACGAGACAAATCCATACCATAGCATTTTGCACACAATCCATCACTTTGGCATGTTAAAACACTGCGGACATCTGCACTGGGCAAACCACATTCGTTAATCAATTTTGCGGCTGATTTTGTCACCAATTCACCAGCAGGCACAATAACTTCTTTGGTCACAGGATTAACGATATCGTGTGCAGCCGTACGACCCAAAACAACATCACCCAAAGGAACAACCAATGTAGAACCTTGGTATACTGGTTTAGCAGTAATAAATTCATGTGTTCCACAATCATGTTCTGTAATAACTGTATTTTGAGCCAATTCGACCAAACGACGTGTCAAATAACCAGCAGAAGCGGTTTTCAAAGCCGTATCTGACATACCCTTACGAGCACCGTGGGTGGAAGTAAAGTATTCAGACATTGTCAAACCTTCTTTAAAGTTTGAAATAATTGGAACTTCGATAATTGAACCGTCTGGTTTCTGCATCATACCACGCATACCAGCCAACTGTTGAATCTGACCTTTGGATCCACGAGCCTTGGAATCAGCCATCATATAGATAGAATTCCAATTATCACCTTCGGTCTTGCTTAATGCAGCAAATGCCAAATTACCTAATTTATCGGTTGTTTTCTGCCACAAATCAATCAATTTGTTGTGACGTTCACCACCAGACAACAAACCGTTTTGATATTGTTCTTCGATTTCTTCGGCACCCTTGGTTGCTTCGGCAATCATAGATTCTTTTTCTTCTGGAATAACGATATCGTTGAATCCAATAGAAATACCACTGCGTGCAGCCTGTTCGAATCCAGTATCCTTTAATGCGTCAGCCAACAAAATCATTGCTTTGTCACCACAATTTTCATATGCGGTTGCCAATAATTTTTCAATTGCGCCCTTGGGCATAACTTTATTCACCAAGTCAAATGGCATTTTGTCGGATTTTGGCAACAATTCACCTAAAATCATACGACCAGCCGTTGTTGCATAAATCTTGCCATTTATACGAGCATAAATTGGTGTATGCAATGTGATAAGTTTGTTTTCCAATGCCAATTTAACTTCGTCCATGCCAGAAAATCTTGGGGATTTCTTTTCATCATGTTCACCATTTATCAGTGATATGTAGTAAATACCCAACACCATGTCTTGGGATGGAACAGTCATAGGATCACCGTTTGCAGGTGACAACACATTGTTCGTTGACAACATCAATGTACGCGCTTCTAATTGTGCTTCTAAAGAAATTGGCACGTGCACAGACATCTGGTCACCGTCAAAGTCAGCATTAAATCCTTTACAAACCAATGGATGTAAACGAATTGCTTTACCTTCTATCAACACTGGTTCAAATGCAATCAATGACAATCTGTGCAAAGATGGAGCACGATTTAACAATACAGGATGTTGATAAATAACCTTTTCCAAAATTTCCCAAACAATTTCTTCGCCATTTTCTACCATTTTACGTGCTGTCTTTAATGTATTGGCATACCCACCAGCCAACAAACGAGCAAACACAAATGGTTTAAATAATTCCAAAGCCATTGTTTTTGGTAAACCAACCTGATGCATACGCAACGTTGGTCCCGGTGTAATAACAGAACGTCCGGAATAATCCACACGTTTACCCAACATGTTCATACGGAAACGTCCAGATTTACCACGTAATGAATCAGACAAAGATTTCAAAGGACGACGATTTTGTGAAACCATTGGACGTGCCTTATGTCCATTATCAAACAAAGAATCGACGGCTTCTTGCAACATACGTTTTTCATTACGGATAATAATGTCAGGTGCATGCATTTCCATAAATCTTTTTAAACGATTGTTACGAATAATAACACGACGATACAAATCGTTCAAATCAGATGCAGCAACATGTCCAGCATCCAAAGTCACCAAAGGACGCATATCTGGTGGAATCACAGGAATAATATCCGGCAACATCCATGCTGGTTCTGTTTTAGAATCCAAGAATGATTCAACTAACTTTAACTGTTTAATCAATAATTTGCGTTTTTGTTCAGATTTAGTATCAGCCAATTCTGCGCGCAAACGAGTACGTTCATCACCCATATCAAGATTCGCAATAATACTGCGAATACCTTCGGCACCAATGCCAACGCGGAATGAATCAGCACCAAATTCTTCAATTTTGGCTTGATATTCATCAGCACTGATAACATCATACATTTTCAAACTTGTCAAACCTGGTTCGATAACAATGTACGCGTCATAAGAAATAACTTGTTCCAATTTTTTCTGAGGCAAATTGTTCAACAACACAGCAATTTTACCTTCGCGCAAGAACCAAGTATGTGCCACAGGCATAGCCAATTTAATGTGTCCCATACGTTCACGACGAACAGAAGATGGTCCAACCTCGACGTGGCATTTTTCACAAATTACACCACGATTTTTAATGCGTTTATATTTACCGCAAGCGCACTCGTAATCTTTGACCGGGCCAAAAATTTCTTGGCAGAACAAACCTTCTGGTTCTGGTTTCAAAGAATGATAGTTAATTGTCTCGGGCTTTTTGATTTCACCATGTGACCAAGAAAGAATTTCTTCTGGTGAGGCAATTGTGATACGTAAAGCATCAAATCGTTCTTTGGTTTCAATTTGTCCAAATATCTTTTGCAACATATTTGTCATGTATTTTGCTCCTTTAAGTCGCTTTAAAGTTGCTATCAGGTTTGGGCAAAGTATAAATACCCTGCCCAGCACCCAATAATTAATCTATTTTCTTTGGTGTCATCGCCAAGCCTAAACCGCGTAATTCGCGAACGAATACGTTAAAGGCTTCGGGTGTACCGGTTTGAAAGTCATTACTGCCTGAAATGATGGCTTCATACATCTTGTTACGGCCTGTAATATCGTCGGATTTAACCGTCAACATTTCGCGCAACAAGTGTGCAGCACCGTGAGCTTCCAATGCCCACACTTCCATTTCTCCAAGTCTCTGACCACCCATGTGTGCTTTACCAGACAAAGGTTGTTGTGTAACAAGAGAATAACTGCCCACAGAACGAGCGTGAATCTTTTCATCCACAAAGTGATGCAATTTCAACATGTACATAACACCAACTGTTACTGGACGCGCAAATTTTTCACCAGTCATACCGTCATACAACGTAAACTGACCTGATTCTGGTAATTTAGCCAATTTCAACATTGCACGAATATCTTCTGGACTTGCACCGTCGAATGTTGGTGTTGCCATTGGAACACCATCACGCAACAAGGCCGCTTCGGCACGAACATCGGTATCTGTCATTTTTTCTAATTTTTCAGATACTTCTTTGCCATAAATCTTGCCCATAATATTACGCAAATCATCAGTCACAGCACGTTTTTGTTTAACTTCGTCTAAAACCTCACCGATTTGTTTACCCAATGTACGTGCAGCCATACCAAGGTGAGTTTCCAAAATCTGACCAATATTCATACGTGAAGGCACACCCAATGGATTCAAAACGATATCAACTGGGGTTCCGTCTTCCATGTATGGCATATCTTCGATTGGCACGACCTTGGATACAATACCTTTGTTTCCATGACGTCCCGCCATTTTATCACCAGGTTGCAATTTCATTTTGTGTGCGATGTAAACCTTGACCTCTTTCAAAACACCAGCACTGAGTGAATTGCTTTCTGTGGCTTTTGCGATTTCAGCATCGGCTTTTTCATTTAATTGATTCAATTTGATATTGTGTTGTTCACACAATTCACTGATTTTTGCTTGAATCTCTTTATTCTTGACAGACATTTTTTTGACATCGCTTGGTCGAATTGCTTCGAATACTTCGCTTGTCAATTTCTTGCCAATAAATGGTTTGACACTGCCTGTACCACCTTCGATTGTTTCGTTTTCAGCCATTTGGAAAATCTGATCTGCAAAACCTTTTTCGATAATAGCGATTTCTTCGTTTCTATCTTTATTGATTTTGTTAATCTTTTCCAATTCAATCATTTGAGTACGTTCGTCTTTTTTAACACCGTGACGCGTCAGTACGTTAACACCGATAACAGTACCTTCTTCGTTTGGTCCAACACGCAAAGATGTATCTTTTACATTTTGTGCCTTGTCACCAAAGATGTTACGCAACAATGCTTCTTCGGGTGTCAATAATGTTTCTGATTTAGGAGAAACACGACCAACCAAAATATCGCCTTGTTTTACACGTGCGCCAACATAAATGATACCAGATTCGTCCAAGTTTTTAACGGCTTCTTCGCTGACATTTGGAATATCACGCGTAAAGCTTTCTGGTCCCAGTTGTGTATCACGAACTTTGAATTCTTTTTCAACGATTTTAACAGATGTAAATGCATCATCACGAGAAATGCGTTCGGAAATAACGATAGCGTCTTCGTAGTTATATCCACGCCATGGCACAAATGCAACCAACACGTTGCGACCCAACGCCAATTCACCATAATTCATTGAAGAACCGTCTGCAATGATATCACCAGCAGATACACGGTCACCAACCTTGACCAATGGTTTTTGGTGAATTAATGTTTCACTGTTGGAACGTTCAAATTTTTCCAAATTATAAATATCAACACCTGTCACGACGTTACGTGAATTCATACATTTTACCACGATACGATTTGCATCCACAGATTCAACAATACCACTGTGTTTTGCAACCTTACCTGTTCTGGAATCACGTGCCACCTCGCGTTCGATACCAGTTCCAACCAATGGAGCCTGGACACGCAATAAAGGCACGCCCTGACGTTGCATGTTTGAACCCATCAATGCACGGTTAGCGTCGTCATTTTCCACAAATGGAATCAATCCAGTTGCAATGGACACCACCTGACGTGGTTCAACGTCGATTAAGTCAATTTCTGTTTTTGGAACCATTGTAAATTCGCCATCAACACGCGCGGTCACAACGTCTTCGGCCAATTTGCCGTCAGATGTTGTTGGTGTGTTTCCTTGGGCAATTTTATGTCCCATTTCTTCATCTGCTGTAAGGTAAACAATTTTATTTGTAACTTTACCATCTTTGACTTCATAATATGGTGTTGTGATAAATCCATATTCATTAACACGTGCATAAGATGCCAAATGGTTAATCAAACCAATATTCGCACCTTCGGGTGTATGAATTGGGCACAAACGACCATAGTGTGTTGGGTGCACGTCGCGGACATCAATACCAGCACGGTCACGATTCAATCCACCAGGACCCAAAGCAGAAATACGACGTTTGTGTTCCAATTCTGATAATGGATTATAAGCATCCATAAATTGGGACAATTGTGATGTTCCTAAAAATTCTGCAACCAAAGACATTAATGGTTTAACATTAATAACATCTTGGGGTTGCATATTTGCAATATTTGGTGAAGACAAACTTTCACGAACCAAACGTTCAATACGCAACATACCTGTACGGAAAGTTTGTTCCAATAATTCGCCAACAGCACGCACACGACGGTTAGACAAATTATCAATATCATCAATTGTATCTTTGTGATCAATAATGTTTGTTAATGTCTTTAACACAGCCAAGAAATCATTCTTGGTCAACAAACGTTCATCTTCTGGGCGTTTACCAGAATCAATCTTTAAACGTTTGTTCATTTTGAAACGACCAACCGCGGACAAATCATAGTATGCAGCATCAAAACCTTGACGCAAGAACAAGCCCAAAGCAACTTCGACAGTTGGACGTTCACCTGGTCTGATAACATTATAAATTTCAATTAACGCATCATCACGATTTGTTATTTTATCTGCAGCCAAAGTATTGCGCATATGTGCGGTTACTGTGGTATTATCAATCGCAATCAAAGAAATATTTTTTACCCCCATTTTATCTAAATCAGATAAAATTTCTTCGGTAATTTCTGTGCCTGCAGGATATACAACTTCATCACCAGACATAATTGGTTCAAACAAATATCCACCAATCAAAGATTCTGGTGCTAAACCGAATTTTTTAGCAGCAGTTGTTAATTTAGCAAATTTTTTAGCACTTAAACGTTCGCCTTTATTAAGCAAGACTTTGTCACCTTTGGCAGACAACAAATCATAGCCCAAACGATATTTATCCAAACCTTCGAAACAAGATGTGTCACCGACCCATACTTTACCATCAAAGGACAATGGAATAGATTTATAAAATGCAGATAAAATTTCTGTATCGGACATACCACGAATATTGGCTTTACGTGGATCAGCTGCCCATTTCTTTTCATCTTCGGCACATGGCAAGCAACGCAATAACACTGTCGCAGGTATTTTACGACGACGGTCAATACGAACATAAATAATTCCTTTGGATTCTTCGAAATCAATCCAAGAACCATGTTCAGGAATAATACGTGCAGTATATGTTATTGGGTTTCCTGCAACTTTTGCCTCTTTTGTTGTTGCAAAAACGACACCTTGGGCACGATGCATCTGGGAAACAATTACACGTTCCACACCAGCAGCGATAAAGCTACCACGTTCAGTCATAAGTGGTACTTCGCCCATAAATATTTCTTGATCTTTGATATCACGCAATGTCTTTTTGCCATCTTCGGCAACATCCCACAAAATCAGTCTGAGTTTAACTTTCAGTCTGCGTGAGTATGTTAAATTGCGCAACATACATTCTTTTACATTATATACAGGTTTTTCCAGTGTATATTCGACAAATTCCAAGTCCGCGATTCCAGCGTAATCTTTGATTGGAAACATTGATAAGAAAACAGCCTGCAACCCTTTATTTTCACGATTTTGAGGTTCAACATCGGCCTGCAAAAATTCGTTATAAGAGTTGTATTGAATTTCAACTAAATCGGGAAGTGGAGTTTGCAAAAAACTTTTGCCAAAAGATTTTCTAAATTTCT
>CAMOTP010000010.1 GCA_946625925.1 uncultured Alphaproteobacteria bacterium
TGTCATGGATTGAAAATGCGCGTCCATGGGGTATTTCACGCAATCGTTTCTGGGGTGTGCCATTACCAATTTGGGAAAAGAACGGCGAATACAAAATCTTTGGTTCGGTTGCCGAATTGGAAGAATTTTTTGGTGTTAAAATTGATGATTTGCATCGTCCAACACTGGACGCATTGGAAAAAGACGGATGGAAACGAATCCCGGATGTTTTGGATTGTTGGTTTGAATCGGGTTCTATGCCATTTGCATCACTGCACTATCCGTTTGAAAACAAAGATATATTCGATAAAACCTTCCCGGCCGATTATATTATCGAAGGCCAAGATCAAACACGCGGTTGGTTTTATCATTTGATGATTATGTCGGTTGCACTGTTTGACAAACCGGCTTTCCGCGTTGTGTCGGCGAACGGTATGGTTGTTGATGAAAACAAACGCAAGTTTTCAAAATCTTTGCAAAACTTTGTAAATCCAGAACAACAATTAAACGCATATGGCGCAGATGCAATTCGTCTGTTCATATTGGGCAGTAATTTTATGAAGGCCGAACCTGTACCTGTGGATAAAGAAGGGACGGTGTTTAACGATTCCATTAAAACAATTTTGACACCGTTATGGAACGCATATCATTTCTTTACATTGTATGCAAATGCTGGAAATTTAACCGCAGAAATGGATAACACTTCGTCCAATGTGTTGGATAAATATATCTTGGCTGAATTGAACGAATTGACACGCATTACAACAAATGCTTTGGACGAATACAAACCAGATGTTGCAATCAAAGAATTTGTTAGATTCTTGGATGTGTTAAACAATTGGTATGTTCGTCGTAATCGTGAAAGATTCTGGAATGAAGACAAGGTTGCATTTAATACTTTGTATTATGTTTTGGTTCAATTCTCGAAATTATTGGCACCATTTGCACCGTTTATATCTGAATACATCTATAAAAATTTAACCGGTGCAGAATCTGTGCATTTGACAGATTGGCCAACCGCTGTTGATACAGATAAATCAGTCGTTCAAGATATGCGTCGTGTACAAATGATTGTATCAACAGGAAAACAATTACGTGAACAATATAAATTACGCAATCGTTTACCATTGAACAGTATAACTGTTGCGGGTATCGATATGTCAAAGTATGCAGATATTATCCGCGATGAATTGAATGTAAAATCTGTTAATTTTGTTTCTGATATTGCAACAGTTGCAGATGCGTTCGTTTATTTAATCACACCAAAAATTGGTGCCAGATTAGGTTCATCATTAAAAGAAATTATACCAATGGTTAAACGTGGTGAATACAAAATTGATGGCGATAAATTAATTGTTGGAAATTACACATTGAATTCTGATGAATTCGAAAATCGTTTAACTGTCAAGGATGGTATTACTGGTGCTGCGCTGTCTGATAGTACTGCTGTCATTGTGTTGGATACAAATATCACACCAGAATTGGTTGTCGAAGGTTTGGCAAACGATGCTTTGCGTTTTATCCAAGATTCACGTAAAGCCGCAAACTTGGACGTTTCTGATAGAATCCATATGGTTTACAATGGCGATGATGATATATTAAACGCAATTAATACATATCGCGAACGTATTATGAATGATGCGTTGATTGTTGAATTAACAACAGGGGATGCTTCTCAATTTGCAACAGAAATAGAAGGACATAAATTCGCAGTTCAAATTACAAAGGCATAAGAAATGATTACACCGGATATTTATTTTGAAAATGTTTGTCCGACATTGAATATGAATATCCGGTCGGAATTATATTCAACCAATGAATTTACTTTTGCGGTGGCTGTAATACTGTCTGCCCAGGCAACTGATAAAAAGGTGAACGAGGTTACACCCGATTTATTTCGTGTGGCATCAACACCACGCAAGATGTTAGCGTTGGGAATTGATGGGTTAAAAAAATATATACGTGTTATATCTTTCTTTAATAATAAAGCGAATAACATTATTAAACTGGCAGAAATTTTGGCAGATGACCAAGGTGATGATTGGAAATTTCCTGTTAAATATCACACGCGTGATGAATTGATGAAATTACCAGGAATCGGTCAAAAGACCGCAAATGTTGTTATGAATGTTTTATGGGGTGCACCAAATATTGGTGTGGATACACATGTTTTCAGGTTGTCGCACAGGTTTGGTTGGGTGACAAACAACGATAATACACCGGAAAAAGTCGAAGAAAAATTATTAAAAAAAATTCCAAAAAAATATCATTCAATCGTTAATCACGTGATGGTGTTGCATGGGCGATATACTTGCAAGGCACTGCGTCCAAATTGTGCAAAATGCCCGGTTGCAAAATGGTGTAATTCAGATGATAAAAACATATAAAAACACCGGCAAATGCCGGTATTTTTTTAACATTTTGATTTAATAATTTATGCGCGGAGTTTTGCGTGGCATTTTGTTTCAACCGCAGAAATCACTTTGTTTTGTAATTCTGTTAAATCAGAATCACTCATATTTGAATCTGGATAAATTGTGATTGTAAATGCCACCGACTTGTTACCAGACCCCATATCAAACGAGTCAAATATCGTAACGTCGCCAATACGCGAATCAACACTGCGTGCCGTTGCTATAAATCTTTCGGCAGGGAATTTTGATTCAACAATAAACGCAAAGTCACGTGTAATTGGTTGAAATTCTGATATTGGTGTTTTCGCAAATTTTGGTGTATTTGGCAAAACTGTTATGTCATCAATTATTGCAATAACCGTTGTTGCCTTGATATGCATACTGTGTGCAACATTTGGATGCAATTCACCAAATTCTGCAATTTGTTTTTGACCTTGCATAATACGACCATATTTATATGGATGCGCCCACATCGGTGCATTGTTTGTTTCAATTGTATATTTCTGATTTCCAATCAAAGACAAAATATCTGATTTAACATCAAAAACATCAACACTGCGTGAACGACCCATCCAATGTTTTGGACCGGTCATACCACTGCGCACAATACATATTTGTGTATGTTCGTTTCCAGGCATATCACCATCAAAAACATTTCCTAATTCAAACACTGCATAATCTGGATATCCGCGTTTTATATTCTGGGATAATGCAATTAATAAATTACCCAACAAACAATTACGCATACAATCGTAATCAACAGTGATTGGATTTGAAACCTTGATAACAGGTTTGTTTGTTAACATAGATTCTATTTTAGAATTACCAAAACCAAATGAAATATTTTCATTTAATCCCATATTCGCCAAACGCTTTTTTAATCCCATACAAGCCTTGGTTTCTATTTTATCGGCATTTTCATTAACAGTTTCAACAACACCATTTAATCCAACCTTGTCATAACCATAAATACGAATAAGGTCAGAAACTATATTTTCCGGTGCCGTCATATCAACACGTGCGCTGCGTGGGGTTATTGTCCAAACACCACCTTTGCCTTCGGACACAGAAAATTGCAAGGCTTCCAAAATTTCACGTTGTTTATCAACCGGCATATTTACACCTGTTCTTTGTGCACAAAACGCAGGGTTATATGCAATTTTGTTTGGTACAACATAATCTTCACCAGCAGTACACACATTTACAATTTCACCACCGCATACATTCATTATAATTTCTGTGGCGTATGCTAATGCGGAACCTGATATATTTGGATCGATTCCACGTTCGTATCTGTATGATGCATCTGTGGATAACCCAAGTCTTTTTGCAGTTTTACGAATACCAACAGGTTCAAAATATGCAGATTCCAAAATTATATTTTTAGTATCGTCTGATGTCATGGCACGCGCACCACCAACAATTCCAGCCAAAGCCAATACGCCATCTAAATCTGCGATAACTAAATCTTTATCGGTTAATTCATATTCATTACCGAATAAATCTGTAAACTTTTCACCATTTTGTGCTGTGCGAATTATGATAGAACCGTTAATTTTGTCTGCGTCAAAACAATGTAGTGGTTGCGACATATCATAACAAATATAATTAGTTGCATCCACACATGCGTTTTTTGGATTTATACCAGCAGCAGCCAAACGATTTGCAATTTTTACATCAGATGGTGCATTTTTAATTCCATGGATTTCTGCCATACGATATGTTTTGCAACGATCTGACATTATTTTAACATCACGCGCACCTTTTTTCAGGGGCAGGGCAGATGGTGTTTTTGCAATATATTTACCAATGCCAGCCGCAGCTAAATCCAGCGCAATACCACGAACAGCCAAATAATCAGGACGATTAGGTGTAATGCCTGTATCAAAAACAGCACTGGCATAAACACCATTAATTGGTGTACCAGGTTTTGTATTTTCTGGTAATTCTATTATTCCACTGTGGTCATCCCCCAGGCCCAGTTCGCGTTCGCTGCACATCATACCATCAGATAAAACACCACGCAATTTACCAGATTTAATTTCAACACCGCCTATTTTGCATCCAGGCACCGCTAATGCAGAAACCAATCCAATACGAACATTTGGTGCGCCACATACAACCTGACGCAATTTATCAGAACCATCATCAACCATCAAAACATGCAAATGGTCGCTGTTTTCATGTGGTTTGCACTCAATAATTTTTGCAGCAATCGGTGGTACAGCAGGGGTAAAATCTTCTACCTCTAAACCAATACGATTAAGAGTTTCTTCTATCTGTTCTGGTGTATAATCTGTATCCAGATATTCACGCAACCATTCATAAGACCATTTCATTTTTCTTTCCCCGCTTTTTATTAAAAACCACTATTTTTTAACCAACGAACATCACCATCATAAAACTGACGAATATCGTTTAATCCAAATTTTAACATTGCGATTCTGTCCCAACCAAAACCAAAAGCAAAACCTTGGTATTCACCTGGGTTTACACCACAATTACGCAAAACATTTGGATGCACCATACCAGCACCAGCAATTTCTAACCACCTGTCGCCATTCCATTTAATATCAATCTCGATTGATGGTTCTGTAAATGGAAAGTAAGATGGACGAATACGCATTTCCAGTTTTCTTTCAAAATAACGTTCCAACATTGTACGAATTGTCGCAACCAAATCAGACATGGTAATATGTGCATCTATTTTATCAACATATAAACCTTCGATTTGTCCAAACATTGGACTGTGTGTTGCATCCATTTCTTTACGATATGTACGACCAACACCAAACATTTTAATTGGAACACCATGTTGTTCCATCGCACGAATCTGGATTGCAGATGTTTGTGTACGCAACACATTTCCATTGTCCAAAAAGAAACTGTCCTGCATATCACGTGCAGGGTGATATGATGGTGTATTTAATGCGGTAAAATTATGCCAATCATCTTCGATTTCAGGGCCAGTCCACATTGTGTATCCCAATGATTCCAAAATAGAACCAATTTGCGCCAATGTTTCTGTCAAAGGATGTAATGTACCATGATTTTTTGGTTCAGTATCCAATGTGACATCAACAAATTCTGTTTTTAATTTTTGCATTAATGCAGCCTGTTCCAGTTCTGTTTGACGAACTTTGAATGCCTCACGCAAGGATGTGTTTTCCTTGTTTAATTCTGCGCGTTCATCAGGTGCCATTTTTGACATTTCACGTAAACGCACTGTCATTGTCCCTGTTTTTCCAAACGTTGCAGTATACAAACTTTGTAATTCTTCGAGTGATTCTGTGTTTTTAATTTTATCCAGCATAATTTTTACCTTTCATTAAATAAAGCCGTCAAAGATTGACGGCTTTATTATTACAAAACAAAACAATACCGCCAAGGATTATTTTTCACCAGCGATAAATCGTTTTGCAACATCAATCAATTTTGTGAAGTTTTCATCACCAGCAAAAGCCATTTCAGCCAAAACCTTGCGGTCCAGGGCGATTCCAGCCTTTTTCAAGCCATTCATAAATTGAGAGTATGTTAAACCATTATTGCGCACTGCGGCGTTAATACGGACAATCCACAATCCACGAAATTCACGTTTTTTAACGCGACGATCACGATATGCGTATTGACCCGCTTTTTCTGTTTTTTCACGTGCAGCACGGTATGTTGAATGGTGACGTCCCAAATAACCTTTGGCACGTGCCAAGATTTTATTGTGCTTTTGTTTAACTGTTGTTCCACGTTTTACTCTTGCCATAACTGCCCCCTATTATTTCAAACCGTATGGAGCCAAGATTTTAGCCTGACCCATCATGTTATCGTTCAAATACTGTGGCTTGGACCCAGCGTTATTAGCACGTTTGGATTTATGACGCAGTAATTTTTTGTGAGCATTTCTGGCAACACGGATTTTTCCAGTTGCAGTCATAGACGCACGTTTTTTCAAGTACGACTTGGTTTTTAATTTTGGCATTTTTCTACCTCTTTATTTATATCCTGATGGCAATGCCTGTATGCCATTTTGGATGATTACGGTGCATATTTTGGCATAAATAAACAAAAAATCAAGTTTTTATTGAATGTTCGTTTTTTAGAGTTTAAACTGGGGGTGAAAATGAATCCGAACAAAATATCTTCACGGGCCGCCAAACTTATAAAATCTGCTGCCGCAGCGGCGGTGGTGCCTTTGGTATTTATTTATGTATTGGTGTCAAAACCTGACTTTTACTTGATAAATTGGTTGGGACATATTGTCTTACCAACGGCACATTTTGTTGGAAATGTGGTCACATGGCCTATACGTGCCACAGGCGAGGCTATATCAAATATATACAATTTATCTGATTTACGTGCAGAAAACGAACGTTTACAACATGAATTAGACGAAGCATTGGCTAATAAAAATGCATGTGATATTGCTATTGCGGAAAACAAACGATTATCTAATGAACTGGATATTGTTCATGCCACCCCACAAAGTGTTATTATGGCAGATGTTGTCCATGATACTGTTGCGTTGCATCACAGCAACTTTTTGATAAACAAGGGTGTGTTTGATGGTATTAAAAAGGGTATGGTTGTGACAACTGTTGATGGGGTTATGGCAGGTATGGTCATAGATGTTGGTGGTGATTTTTCACGCGTACGTGCATTAAATGATGCAGATAGTAATATCGCTGTGCGAATTGCTGGGGATGAGGTTTATGGATTTTTGGCCGGGGATGGTTCTGCAACCCCAGAAATCGGTCTGTTCAGTCGCCCAGAATTCAAAGCATCAAAAGGTATGACGGTTATAACCAGTAATATTAGTGGTGTTTTACCAAATGGTATTATGGTTGGTACAATGTTAAACGATCGTGATGTAAAGGTTTTACAACCGGATTCTATATCACGCGTTAAAGTTTTAGAATTTAACACGAATAACGAATATAAATGATAAAAAATTTTGTTTCTTTTTTGTGTAATGCATCCCCTTTTTTGGCGGTGATTATTTTGTGGCGATTGCAATTACATTTTTGGAACCCCGGTGGAATATTGGCAATTATACCAATATTTTTCTATTCGTTTGTTCGGCCAATACATTGGTTTACACCATTTGCGATTTTATTCTGTTTTTTGATAGATTACGCATTTGATACAAAATTGTTTTGGACAACTATGTACTTTATTGCATATGCAATTAATGGGTTTCAATATTTTATTGATTTGGAACGTGCTGATAAGAATGCGGTTGTGCCATTTATGATATTTTTAGGTTTTTCGTTATTTGTTTTAATGATAATAAATATTTCTTGGGTTATGATATTCCGTTCTTGTTGGATGTTTGTATGGGTTTCTGCAATGTATATTCCTATTACAAATTTGATGAAAAAGGTGCACGGCGATGATTGATATGGAAGTAGGATATACTTTTGATAGACGCAGTGCTTTGTTTTTAACAACTGGTGCTGTTTTGACATCTGTGTTGGTTTTGCGTATGTTGCAAATGCAAGTGTTTAATTACAGGGATTACAGACGTAAATCAGAAAATAATTCTTTTCGTATCCAAATAAATATGCCAGAACGTGGTAAAATTTTATCAAATGAAGAAATTCCTATTTCACGTGACACACCGATTTATCGTATATATGTTGTGCCAGAAGAAACTAATAATATTGATGAATTATTAAATACACTAACAAATGATTTAAATTTACGTCCAAAAACATTAAAGCGTATTTATACCCAAATGAGAAAACAACAAAGATTTCAACCTGTGTTAATTTCTGAACATACTGATTGGGGTAATTTGGCACGCGTCCAGGCAAAAAATTTACCAGGGGTACATATAACCAGTGGATACACCAGGGTATATGAAATGGGTGAATCTGGGGCACATATATTTGGTTATGTTGGTGCACCAAAATTGCCTGTTCCAAATGCACCATTTTTTACAACAGGTATTTTGGGGCTGGAAAAAAAATATAATGATGATATGGCTGGCAAGCCTGGCCAAACCGTAATGGTGTCTAATGCTGTTGGTCGTATTACTGGTGAGGACGAAGAACAATTTATAAAACCAGAACCTGGGCATGATATAAAAACAACTGTGCGTTATGATGCACAAAAGGTTATGTACGAGGCATTGATAAAACATAAAGCAGGATGTGGGGTTGCGTTAGACATTGAAACCGGTGAAATTTTAGCAATGACATCGGCACCAGGTTTTGACCCTAATAAATTTACCAGTGATGATGCCGAAGATTATATTGAAAAATTGCGTAATGATTATACGAAACCTTTTGTAAATAAAACTGTCGAAGGTTTGTTTCCACCAGGATCAACTTTTAAAATTGTTGTGGCATTAGCGGCATTGGAATCTGGGGCAATTACACCAAATGAAAAAGTTTATTGCCCGGGGCACTGGGATTATGGTGACCGCAGATATCACTGTTGGGAAGCACACGGTCATGGTCATGTTGATTTAGCCGGGGCGTTGGCTCACTCTTGTGATATTTATTTTTATAAATTGGCATTAAAAATAGGAATTGATTCTATTCGAAAAATGGCTTTTCGATTGGGGTTGGGTGAAAAATATTTACAAGATATTTTTCCAAAAGAAATGGCTGGGGTTATTCCTGACAGGTATTGGAAAGAAAAACACGTCGGTGCAAATTGGGTACCTGGGGATACAGTAATTTCTGGAATTGGTCAGGGATTTATTTTAACAAATTGTTTACAATTGGCTATTATGATTGCACGTGTGACATCTAATAAAGTTGTCCGCCCCAGTTTGATTTATAATGATAAAAAATCGGATTTTGATAATTTAGGTTTGGATCCTAAAAATATTAGATATGTTTTAGATGGATTGGAAAAAGTGACACAAAAGGGTGGAACCGCAGCCGCCAGCGCAATTAATGTAAATGGCGCCAAAATGGGCGGAAAAACTGGAACTTCACAGGTGCGTAATATTTCCAAGAAAGAACGTGCCACCGGTGTTTTAACAACAGCCCAACTGGAATGGAATAAACGAAATCATGGTTTGTTTGTTGGATATGCACCAACAGATAATCCAAAATATGCAGTATGTATAATTACAGAACATTCTGGTGGCAGTGGACCTGCGGCAAGAACAACTGCGGATGTTATGAAAACATTATTAAAGGGTTAAAAATATGATTCATCAAACACGCGTTTCAAATGCAAATATGATGACAATTTCTGAAAAACTGTCACGTTTTTTATGGGGATTATTTTTACCTATGTGTGTTGTTTTGGCTATTTCTGTGATGATATTATTTTCAGCCGGTGGTGGACGATGGCAGCCATTTGCAGCACCACAATTATTAAAAATATTGCTGGGGTTTATTGTATTTTTTGGTGTTGCATTTTCAAATATTAAAACCTGGTTAAAGTCTGCATATTTGATTTATGCTGTGGCATTTATTTTGATTGTTTTGGTAACATTTATTGGTGATGTAGGTATGGGTGCACAAAGGTGGTTAAACCTGGGATTTATAAATGTACAACCATCTGAATTTATCAAAATAGCATTGGTATTGGCATTGGCCAGATATTTTGCGTGGATGAATTCTGTGGAACTGACCCAGTCAAAAAATTATATTGCCCCCGTACTGATGACCCTTGTTCCTTTTGCGTTGATTGTGGTGCAACCTGATTTAGGAACAGCCCTTTCATTAATGATGATTATGTTGGGGATGTTTTATATTGTTGGTGCACAAAAGAAATGGTTTGTAATTATTGCAATATTAGGGATTATGGCAGCGCCTGTGGTATGGTTTGGTGGTATGCATGATTATCAGCGTGAACGTATTATTACTTTTATTAATCCTGAACATGATTCGCGCGGAACAGGTTATCAAATCAACCAGGCTAAAATTGCTTTTGGTTCTGGTGGGGTTTTTGGCAAGGGATATATGCAAGGAACACAATCACAGCAATCTTTCTTGCCGGAAAAACAAACTGATTTTATATTTACAATGTTGGGTGAAGAATTTGGGTTTGTTGGGGCATTTATTCTGTTAACTATTTATACATGGATTATTTTGGTTTTATTTTGGTGTGCTAAAACTTGTCGAAACAGATTTGGTCAACTGGTGTGTTTTGGTTTTATGTTGAACTTTTTTGTTTATTATTTTATAAATATCTCTATGGTGCTGGGGTTGTTACCAACCGTTGGCGTTCCATTACCATTGATGTCGTTCGGTGGCAGCAGCCTGTTATCGTTGATGTTTGGGTTTGGATTGTGTCAAAACGCACATATAAATAAAGATCAACAATTATCTGCAAAAGGAAGTTAAATTATGAATTTACTGATTGTGGAATCTCCATCAAAAGCAAAAACTATTGAAAAATATCTGGGTGCCGGATGGAAAGTTGTCGCGTCTGTGGGACATGTACGTGATTTGGTACCAGAAAATGGCAGTGTTGATACAAAAAACAAATTCAAAATGCGTTGGCAAATTATGCCTGGTAAGGAAAAACAACTGAAACTGATTATTGATTTAGTAAAAAAAGCAGATGCTGTTTATTTGGCATCGGATCCTGACCGCGAAGGTGAGGCTATTGCTTGGCATATATTGGATATATTAAAATCTAAAAAAGTTTTATCTGGAAAACCTGTGTATCGTGTCGCTTTTCATGAAATTACAAAAAATGCTGTGATGGCAGCAATTTCAGCCCCACGTGAAATTGATGAAAATCTGGTTGATGCTTATATTGTGCGACGTGCATTAGATTATTTAATTGGTTTCAGTGTTTCACCACTGTTGTGGCGCAGAAATCTTGGTAAATCCGCAGGTCGTGTTCAATCGGTGGCTGTTAAATTGGTTGTTGATCGCGAACGCGAAATCGAGGCTTTCCGTCCACAAGAATATTGGTCCATAGATGCCGAAGTCAGTGATAAAAATGGATTTAATTTCAAATCTGGATTAATTAAATTTGATGGCAAAAAAATTGAAAAAACAACTATTGCAAATCAAGATTCTGTTAATTCTATTTTACAAAAAATTGGCAATCCTGTTATTGCAGCCAGTGTTTGTAATATTGAAAAGAAAAAAACATCCAGACGTGCTTTTGCACCTTTTACAACCAGTACATTACAACAAGAAGCCGCACGTAAATTATACTTTTCTTCAAAACGAACGATGGCAACAGCACAAAAATTATACGAGCAAGGTTTTATTACTTATATGCGAACCGACGCAACAAATTTATCTGTGGATGCCGTTAATGAAATTCGTGAATATATTGGAAAAACATATGGTGAAAAATTCTTACCAAAAACACCTAATATTTATGTGACCAAATCAAAAAATGCACAAGAAGCCCACGAAGCAATCCGTCCAACACATTTCTTGGATGGTGATAAAAATTTATCTGGGGATGAAGAAAAATTATATAATTTGATTTGGAAAAGAACTATTGCTTGCCAAATGACAAACGCAGAATTTGATTCTGTGGCTGTTGATATTAAACCAGAAAATTCTGATGCTGTATTTCATAGTGTTGGTACAACTTGTACTTTTGATGGATTTATGAAAATTTATAATGAAACCAAAGATGATGATACAGATGAAGAAACTGTAAAATTGCCACCTTTGGCTGTGGGTGATAAAATAAACATCAATAAATTTTTACCTGAACAGCATTTTACGCAGGCACCTGCAAGATTTACCGAGGCAACACTGGTTAAAAAGTTGGAAGAATTGGGAATTGGTCGTCCTTCGACATATGCAACAATTATGTCGACGATTGTTGACCGCAGTTATGTAGAGCAAGATAAACAACATCGTTTTCATCCGACGTCAGCAGGATGGATTATAACTGCATATTTATCAAAATATTTTACCGATTTGGTTGATGTTAATTTTACAGCAAAAACCGAAGATACATTGGACGATGTTTCAAATGGTAAAAACACAAAACTTGCTGCGTTGAACGAATTTTGGACACCAACAGAAAATACTATCGAGGCTGCACGTGGAATAAAAACATCAGAAATTATTGATGTTATTAATGAATTTATGGCAAAACATTTATTCCCTGATAATAATACAAAATGTCCGAAATGTGGTGGTGATTTAGGAATTAAACTTTCTAAATATGGTGCTTTCATTGGATGTAGTAAATATCCTGATTGTGATTATACATTAAAAATAGGCACCAATGATTCTGCTGATATTCCACAAGAAGATTCTGATAAAAAAGCAAATACACCATTGGATTTAGATGAGGGTATCACATTTTATCCTGTTGGAAAATTTGGACCGTATGTTTCAAATGGTTCAAAAAATGCGTCAGCAAAAGGTTATACTGTTGATACAATAACATTGGAAATTGCCAAAGATTTATTAGATAAAAAATCAAAGGGTGCAGAATCTGTTGAATTAGGTGAAAATCCTGAAACAAAACAAAAAATACTGTTTTATCCATCTGGACGTTATGGTCCATATATTTCATCTGCACGCGTTAATGTATCGGTTAAAGAAAAACCTGATTTAGCAACGGCTATTGAATTAATTAATAAAAAAAGACCGGCAAATACCGTAAAAAAAGGAAAAAAGTAATTGGCGAAATATGATAATAATTTTGTCGATGAATTGCGTGCACGACTGTCTGTTGTCGATGTGGTAGGTCGTCGTGTGCCTTTGGTTAAAAAAGGTCAAAATTATTGGGGTTGTTGTCCTTTCCATAATGAAAAAACACCATCTTTTTCGGTTAATGAAGAAAAGGGGTTTTATCATTGTTTTGGTTGTGGTGCACATGGCGATATTATTTCTTTCGTTATGAATTCTGAACATGTTGAATTTAAAACAGCATTACAAGAATTAGCAGATATGGCCGGTATTAAAATGCCTGATTACAAACCAAAATCCCCAGAACGTCAACAATTAGAAGATTCTTATTTTGGTATTGTTGAAAAGGCTGCAAAAATTTATCAAGATTTATTATTTTCTGATTCTGGTAAGGATGCTTTGGAATATATAAAAAAACGTGGATTTACCGATGATATGATAAAAAAATATCGTTTGGGTTATGCACCAAAAAACAATATTATTTCCAACAAATTCGTTGATGTTAAACAAAATAATTTATTGGCGACTGGATTGGTTCGTAATGGTGATTATGGGCTATACGATTTTTTCAGAAATAAATTAATGTTTCCTATATTTAATCCAAAAGGTCAAATTATTGCCTTTTCTGGACGAAGTCTGGATGGTTCAGAACCAAAATATATAAATACAACAGATACAGAATTTTTCCATAAAAGATATACTATATTTGGATTTAATTTTGCACGTGAAGAAATATATAAAAAAAATCGTAGTATTATTGTAGAAGGTCAAATTGATGCTATTCAGATGCAATGTAATGGTTTCGGTGAAACTGTTGCACCATTAGGTACAGCGTTAACCGAAGACCATATTGCTTTGTTATGTAAATCAAATAGAAATATTATTTTTTGTTTTGATGGTGATAATGCTGGGCAAAAGGCTGCTGCACGTGCGTGTTCGTTGGTTTTACCTTTTATACGTGATAATTCTGATGTTCGTTTTGCTTTTGTAACCGGGGGTAAAGATCCAGATGAAGTATTAAAATCTGGTGGTGCAGATGCGATGAATAAAATCATTAATGATTCTTTACCTTGGATTGAATTTTTATGGAAACATATAAATGAAAGTTATTTAGTTTCAACCCCAGGTGGTCGTACACAGGCAGAAAAATTTTTAGAAAATGAATTAAAAAAAATCCAAGATAAAAAATATCAATACGAAATTGAACAAGAATATAAAAAACGCGAATTTCAAGAATGGCGTTCTTGGAAAAAGGTTGATACACCAAATATAAAAATGCCTGATGTTGATTTAATTACAAAAAATACACTTGTTTATATTGTAAATAATTTTGAAAATTTGGCCAGTCAATATTCTGATTTTTTATCCAGTCTAAATATTAATTTTGATGAACAAGCACCTGATTTAGGCTGGACAGTGACCCAGGCGGAAAAATTTGTTGTATCATTAAAATTAAAAAAATATTTAGAAATTTTAGAAAATGAACGTAAAGAAAAAATGCAGGCTATGGTAAATGGTGAAAATTATACCAATGCAGATATTGCTGAAATAAATAAAAAAATTACTGAAACAAATCAAAAATTAGAAAAATTATTATATATGGAATAAATTTTAATTTATATATTTTTTACCGGCTTTTTTTAACAATTTTATTTAAAAAACCGGAAAAAACTAATAAAAATTAAAAACCGGTATTTTTAATAAAAATATATAAAAATACCGGTAATTTTTAACAATTTTATTTTTTACATTTTTACACATTAAACAAGAAATGACAAATGTCACCTGGTTGCATTATATAATCACGACCAACTGTACGCATTTTTCCCGCTTCCTTGACCTTGACCTCGCCACCATATTGTAAATAATCATCTGGGGATATAACCTCGGCACGAATAAATCCGCGTTCAAAGTCAGTATGAATTTTACCAGCCGCCTGGGGCGCAGTCATTCCCGCGGTTATTGTCCAGGCATGTGCTTCCTTGGGGCCAACAGTATAAAATGTTTGCAGTCCCAGTGTGTTATAACCGGTTTTAATAACCTGTTCCAGACCAGATTGTTTTAATCCTAAATCATCCAGGAACATTTTTCGTTCATCAGGATCAGTTATTTGTGCAATTTCCATTTCTATTTTTGACGATATAATCAATACAGGTGCGGTTGCACTATATTTTTCTTTTACTAAATCAGAAAATTTATTGCCAGTTGCCGCGGATGCCTCGTCCACATTACATACAAAAATAACAGGTTTTGATGTTAATAAATTAAATGGTTTGGAATCAATATCAATTGCACGTGCCGGTACACCATTAGTTAAATTTTCGCGTATAATTTCAGCATCAGCTAATAATTTTATAGCATCTTTATCTTGACCATGTGCTTTTTTTGACAGGTTTTTAATTTGTTTTTCTAAACTTTCTAAATCAGCCAACATTAATTCTGTTTCAATTGTGTCTATATCAGATATTGGGTCAATTTTACCATTAACATGAACAATATCATCATTTTCAAAACAACGGACAACATGTATAATTGCGTCTGTTTCCAAAATATTACCCAAGAATTTGTTTCCTAGGCCTTCACCGGTGGATGCACCTTTGACCAAGCCAGCAATATCAACAATTTCAAGTTGTGTTGGTATAATTTTTTCAGATTTATCAACATCTGCCAATTTTAACAATGTTTCATCCGGTACAACGACGCGACCAGTATTAGGTTCAATCGTACAAAATGGATAATTTTGTGCGTCAGCCGCAGCACTTTGAGTTAAAGCATTAAATAATGTAGATTTACCAACATTTGGTAATCCTACAATTCCGCAATTGAATCCCATAATAAAATCCTTTATAATAAGGGTAATATGTCATACATTTGGCAAGATTTCAATATAAAAACTTTTGAAGCGGAAACTGTTGTTTTCCGTGATGGTGTTTTTTGTCCTGAATTATCAACACTGGAAAGTTCTGAAATTTCCAGTAATTATGATTTACCAATACATTTTATTTATGTTGGGGAAATATCAGGGGAAAATTGTTTAAATATTGTTATAAATGAAAATGTTAAAAATCAGGTTTTATATTTATCAGCAAAAGTTAAAGTTAAAAAAAATGCGACTATTAATATAAATATAAACAATAATGGTTTTGGTTCTGATTTGCGTGGATTTTTTATAATAGAAAATCATGGGAATTTAAAATTTAATCTGGATGCCAATCATTTATGTAAAAATACAGGAATTTTTATAAAAACCAAGATTTTATCCTATAAAAATACATCTGCAACATTATCGGGGGTTGCACATATTTATAAGTATTGTGATAATTGCAAATCTGATATTAATTTTTCAGCCATGATTGATAAAAATGCAAAAATTATATTCAGTCCAGTACAAAGAATATCTGCAATACCAGAATCAGCATCACATAGTGCCAGTATTGCACAATATAATCAGCCACAAATAGAATATTTATATAGTGCAGGATTAACATCTGTAGAGGTTAAAGATATTCTGAGAGAAGCTTTTATGAGTGATATAGATATATTCGAAAAATAAAAAAAATACCCATAAAAATGGGTACCTTTTATCGGTTTAAAAGAAACTTGTTTATTTCTTGAAACCCTGTTTAGCCTTTAATTTAGGATTTTTAGGGTCAATCAAGATAACCTGTTTACCACGACGAATTTGTTTAATGTCGCCACGTTTTTTCCAAGCCTTTAATGAACTTAAAAATTTCATATCAAATCCTTTTTGCCAAGTGATTATAAACGGTTTTTAAGAAAAATCAAATGATAATTTATATATTTTTGTTGTTTTTGTTGGTGCTGTTGGTTTTGTTGAAAATAGTTTTTAGTTGTTTTTTAACAAGTTTTTAACATTTTTTTACCGGATTTTTAGGTTTTTATATAATTTTGTTGAAAAATATAAATAATAATTACCGGTTGATAAAATTTAGTGTTTTCAACAAAATTAACAATTTTTTTGTATAAATTTTTCTGCTTGTTAATAAATGTTAAAAAATGGTATAATTATTAACAAGTAGGAAGAGATGAAACAACAAGTATTAAAAGCTTTGGCAAATCCGCCGCGTATATTTTACGTGCCATATTCTTTGGCTGTGTTGAATTTTGTTATTCAATTCCTGGTTTTTATTGTGATTTATGTTTGTGGGTTATTGTTTTTCAATATTGAAATTCAGCCTTTATTTTTCTTGTTATCTGTTATTTGTGTTCATATGTTATTGGCTGTTTATTCACGTGTTGATCCGCAAATTGGGCAAATTATATCATCAAGGTTAAATTTATTAAAATATAAAATTCCACGGAGATTGACTGTATAATGAATAATAATTCTGGTTTTTTTGATTATTTCGCAGCAAGTGGAGATTTTCCTATTACTATCACCGTACTTTTTATGGTGGTTGTGGTTATTTTTTTGATTTTGATGTTATATATACCTGTTTTGACGCGAAAAATTTTTCCAAGGTTTGGTTATATTCATTATTCTGACTATTTGCCATTCAAAAAGGTTAAAGATGATAATTCTTTGCAAATATCAGATGGATCATTGATACGAGTTTATCATTTTGAAGGTGTACAAACAAGTATGCAGCAAGATGATGTTCGTGAAAGTTTTCTGAAAAATAGGGCCAGTTTATTTAATCAAATCCATGACCCTAATGTTATTTTAAGGTTTTTTACTATTCGTGATGCTGTTGAAGAAGATGTAGATTATAATTTTCATCAATCTACTTTACAAAAAATTTATGAAAAATGGAAAAATCAGGGATTAAAGATTTTTTCTAATAATTACTATCTTGTTATTTCTGTAAAAGGTATTGATGCCGAAGATAAATTAAATCAATGTTGTAATTATATAGAATCTATGTTGGCGGCGTATAAACCAACAATGTTAAAAAATGAAAATGTGAATAATATGGCCAAGTTTTTCGGTCGTATTTTATCGCCTATTACAAAACCAGAACCAAAAGTTTGCGAAGATGGTTTTGTTGATTTGGTAACTGTGGACGAGGTTGAATTTTTAAATAACGGTTTTATTAAATATGAAAGTGGCGGTGTTGAAAAATATTCTGCGGCAATTTCTTTTAAAATGGCGCCTGATTATTTAGATGAAGAATTTTTTATTAGTATATCCAGTATACAAACTGAAATGATTTGTATGAACGGTTTCCATATTATGGGTGTTTCTGACGTTGCCACAGCAATTCGTCAAACACAATCAACAATTGATGAAAAATCTGAATATTCAACCATGGAACAATTGGATGAAGCGGAAAGTGTTATGGATGAAAATGTTTCTGAAAATCAGACGTTGGTTAATTATTATCCTATGTTTATGATTTTTGGAAATAGTGTTGAAGAATTAGAAAAATATATTAATGAATTTAAAAAAATATCTGCATCTTATGGGGTTTCGCCTGTGGTTGAAACATTTGCGTCCAAGGTTTCTTATTTTTCAATAATTCCGGGTTTTGATGTTTTTCCACGTAGTTTTAAATTATTATCAAAAACAGCCGCTATTTCTATACCTATGGATTTTGTTCCACGTGGTCATGCAAATTGTGATTGGGGTAAAGGACCATTGGTTGTATTTCCAACAGCCCAAGGTACACCATATCAATTTCAATTTCATGTATCTGATGCACCGGTTGCTGTTGGACATAGTTTAACAATTGGTCCATCAGGTGGTGGTAAAACAACATTGTATTCTTTCTTGATTGCCCAGGCTTTGCGTCATCAAAAGTTAAAAGCATTCTTTTTCGATAGAAATAAGGGTGCCGAGGTGTTTACATTGGCTGTTGGTGGTAAATATATTACGATGCAGAGTCGTGAAAATAACAAGGATATAAATAAATCTTTTGAAACACATTTGAATCCTTTTAAAATGGAAGATACCAAGGCTAATCGTGATTTCTTGAAAATTTGGTTATCTATTATTTCTGGTCAAACAGATCCTTTATCAACCGAAGAAATTGCACGTGCGGTATCTATTAATTTTGATTATTTACAAATTAAAGATAGAAAATTAACTAATTTATATGAAAGTTGTTTTTCGTCTGGCGGTAAAATGCGTGAAGAATTAAAAAAATGGGTTAACGAAGAAGAATTTGGATATATGTTTAATGAAGATGAGGATAGTTTGGATTTACAATCCAGATTAACAACATTTGATTTTACAGATGTTTTAGATAATAAAACCCTGGCACCGGCTGTTATTTCTTATATTTTACATAGAATAAATAATACAATTGTTTCTGGGGGTAATCCATCGTTAATTATGATTGATGAAACTGCGCCTATGTTAGAAAACGAAATGTTTTGTAAAAACTTTGTAAAAGGTTTACAAGAAGGTCGTAAAAATCGTCAGGCATATATGGCGGCATTTCAACGTGCAAATGTTTTAGATAAATTGGGTATAGGTGATGCTGTTCGTGGCCAGGCACAAACAATTATATTCTTCCGTAATCCTGCGGCTGATATTTCTGATTATAAATATTGGAATTTAAATCCATTGGAATTGGCATTTATTCAGGGCAGGGCATATCCTAATTTGAAACGTGCGGTGTTATTATCCAGACCTGTGAATAAAGAATCTGTTATTTTGAATACAGAGTTAGGTGGTTTGGGTAGTTTGTTGAAATTATTTGAATCTGGGCGTCCTTCGGTTTTATTAGCCGAGGAATTGTATAAATCGTATGGTACTTCATTTGTAGAGGAGTATTTAAAGAAAAATGTTTAAATTTATATTATATTTGATGCCTGTTTTTGTTTTGACTTCGGCGTTTGCAGAAGACAAATGTATCGCGTATAAAACCAATCCTTATGTTCGTATAGATAAACCAGATTGGGTTAAAAAAGTTGGTCAGCCTTTACGAATGATGGATTTATATCATGGTAATGTTGTTGCAACATTGGTTGATGAATATGATATTATCGTGAATATAGACGAATTACCAAATAATGAGGGTTTTTGTGTTGGTATCAAAGATATTAATGCTGTGATTGGTTATAGTGATTTCTTGGTTAAGATTGATATGCGACATAAATTAGATACCTGTTCTTATAAAACGGTTTTATCGCACGAGGGTGAGCATATAAATGCTTATTTGTCGGTGATTGATGATTTCCAAGATGATTTGAAGAAATCGGTTTATACGGCTGCTAATTCTATTACACCTATTTTTGTGAAAAAAGAGTCAGATATTAGTTCGGCAATTGATGTTTTGAATAATAAATTACAAACACATCCTGATGTCGTTTTGGTTAAACAAAAGATATCTGCGGAAGAAGAATTAAGAAATGCCAAAATTGATGAAAAAAATAAACAATATGAAGAATTAAAAAAGTGTAATGGTTAAAAAAATAATTCTTGTTATTGGTTGTTTTATTTATATGAATTCTGCGATTGCAGGACAGTGTGATAGTTATAAAAAAAATCCTGAATTAAACATAAAAAAATCAAGTTGGGAAATACATGTTAATAACTCAGAGGGTGATTTATGGCCCAAGGCCGGATATGTGCAAATATCACCATTTAGTTCGTTTCAACCAAAAATAGGTTATGCTTTTAATGGAAAGTATTTTTGTGTTTTTCTAGATTCTATGGATGTTGAGGCCGGATTTAACGATTTTGAAATTTTTATAGATAAAAAATATGAAAAAGATACTTGTGAATATAATGCTGTTTTGGAACACGAAAATCATCATATAAGCGATGCTGTGGCGGCATTAGATAATTTGTTTGATAATTTAGAACCTGTTTTACAAGATGTTATAAATAATATTGAACCAATCTATGTTGAAAATGTTGATGATGTGCCCCAGGCTTTTGATAAAATATCAGATCAGATTGTTAATAATAAAAAATTACGTGATTTAGATAAAAATTTTAAAGAACAAAATTCAAGAGATGCGTCTGTATTAGATAATGGTCCAGATGAAAAATTGAAAAAATGTACAGAAGATAAAGTAAACGCTGCGTTTGAAAAATATTTTAAAAATAAAAAGGATAAGTAATGATTTTGGTGACGGGTGCAACTGGATTTATTGCTTCGCATACGATTGTTGAATTACAAAATAATGGTTATGATATTATAGGTGTTGATAATTTGTGTAATTCGTCATTAGATACATTGGATAATATAGAAAAAATAACTGGTAAAAAGTTTGATTTTTATAATGTGGATATTCGTGATAAAGATAACCTGAAAAAAGTTTTATCAAAATATAAAATTGATTGTTGTATTCATTTTGCTGGGTTAAAAGCGGTTGGTGAATCTGTTGTAAAACCAGTGGAGTATTATGATAATAATATTAGTGGGACTTTATCTTTATTAGAGGTTTTAAATGATATTGGATGTAAAAATATTATATTTTCATCCAGTGCGACGATTTATGGAACACCGGCTTTTGTTCCTATTACCGAAGAATGTCCAAAAGGAATATGCACAAATCCATATGGTTGGACCAAACATATGATTGAACAAATTTTGATTGATACACAAAATGCAAATAAAGATATGAATATCGTGATTTTGCGATATTTTAATCCAATTGGTGCACACCCATCCGGGTTAATAGGTGAAAAACCAAATGGTATTCCTAATAATTTGATGCCTTATATTACCCAGGTTGCATGTGGAAAACGCGAAAAACTGTTTGTATATGGTAATGATTATGATACACCTGATGGTACCGGTGTGCGTGATTATAT
>CAMOTP010000011.1 GCA_946625925.1 uncultured Alphaproteobacteria bacterium
TTTAAATACACATATAAAATAGCGTTATATATTATCAGCGCCCGTCAAATCAACACCACGAGAACTGAATATTTCCACTAAATTCACAGGTTGTTCCTCGCCACGCTTCATACTACGTACCCCCAAGGTTCCCCGTGCAAAATCTAAACTCTTTTTTACATTATTTGTCATTTCAATGCCTCTTCAAACATCTCTCTGGCAACGTCCAGTTTACACTAATAAATTCTTTTTGTCAAGTATTTATTAATCTATTTCTGTACTTTACCTTCAATCCTCACAATCTAGACATTCTTCGCCAATTTCCTCTATTTCAGCATCGCCATCCGTCACCACAGCAACAGGAACGACCTTGCCTGGTTCCGTATAGTGCGTTTCCTTGACAACACGAACGCGACGATTTTCTGCATTTGGCACACCGTCAGCTGTCTTTACCTTTAAATCTTCTTCACCGGAAGAAACCGCCACAATCTGACTTGCTGGAATACCGTACCGAATTAGCATTTTTTGTACTGCCTCGGCTCTACGACCACCCAAGGCATAATTATAACTATTACTGCCCGCTGTATCCGTATGTCCAACCACAGAAACCTTTATATTCTTGTTCGACTGGGTTGCAGTTGCCAATTCACGAATCAAACTATCGTATTCAGGCTTAATAACAGCCTTGTTAAAATCAAAATGCACTTCGAACACTTCTTCCATCACATGTTGTGTTGGTTCCAAAGGAATCTGTTGTACCTTGATAACAGCCCTTTCATCATTTGGTTTTAATGCATCCAAACGATCATTAATTGCCTTGATTTCTGCACGCATAGCCATCATCATATTGATAAATTCATCACGTGTGACAACTTCTTCACCCAAAGTCGGCAATTCTTCACTTTGTTGACAAGGACAACCCTCTTCTTCAATTGGCCCCATTGAATTCTGTTCTGGCAATGCAATTATCATAGGACGTCCTGTTTGACAATCACAACGAGAACTGGAATTTCCACCAGAATTCATCGCAACTGTATTTCCACTGTTAGAAACACTCTTGTCACCACCATAGATGTTTTGATTAAATATCATTGGTGTTGGCATTTGACCACCCTGTGCTGCCTGACTGACAGGTATTGTTTGAACCAAATTACCCGGCACACTAACATTATTTACAATCACAATACCATCACGCGGATAAGAAACACCACCGACAGTCTTCAAAGAACGCGTTTCAGGATAAAAAGCCTTGTTCTCTATTTCAATACTTGCTGGTTCTGTTTTTGCCTTTTTCGCAACCTTGCATCCACCATTTTTGCAATTACGCAACACATCCATAGCATTCATGAAACGATCACGACACTGCGCAGCCGTTTCTGCCTGACCCGTAGATGCAGCAGACAACCAACAATCAAATTTAGCCTGTGCCTCAGCAGCAACATCTGGGCGATTTTCTGTTGCATCGTTTCTAAACTCTTCAATCATATCACCGTATGCCATTTCCAAAGCTTCGGCTTCTTCACTATCACGCAACGGCCAATTTCCAATAGTTTCTGGGAAAGGTGTTTCGCCCGAGAAAGCTGTTACGGCCTTTTGTGCAAATAATTCACCCATTTCTGGATAACCACTGGTACGTGCATTATAAATGGCATAAGAACGATAATTCATCGCCAACTGATTTAAAAAAGAATCTTTATGTGGTGCAGAATACACATCCAAACCTTCGACATAATCAACCGTCGGTGTAGAAACATCTGCATTATGACGATTAGTCCCAGTACAAGCAGCCAGCGCAACTACCGAAGTCACAACCAACACACGAGAAAAAAATTTATTTGCCATCAGACCTTCCTTTTATACTAAATTCTCATCTTATTATACTATTTTTTTGCATTACAGTAAAGCAGAAAAAACAACCATTTACGATGAAACAACTAATTATTCTGCCAAAAATTTCACAACACTTGGCGCCAAAGAACCAATTCCCGACAAACCACCACCGCCACTGGTCAAACCGCCAACAGCATCCCATATTGTTGCCGTATTTGTAGTTTTCCCTGCCCCAGTAATCGTATTTTTCAAGAATTCTGTATATGCTTCCTTATTACGCGCAGAAATTTTTTCTGGTGCACATTTTTCCATTTTTTCCATAAATTTGGTATACGAGGCCACTTCGGATTCTGTATAATCTTCGACAGAAAAAATGATACCACCAAAAACTTTATAAATATTCGATTTCGATTTCTTTTTACTATCCAAACAATCCTGGGTTCCATCAGCACAATACTTTGCAACCGATGCCTTGGGATATTCATTCCAAATCATAACCTGATCAGACGGTCCCGAATACACCTCTATACATGGCTCTAAATTTGCTGTTCCAATTGCCGCAACACTTGTTTCATATGTTTCACTTGAATCACATACTTGACTACCACTGCCACGCATTGTTATGGCCGTTGAACCTGCTGCCTTGGCATGCTCTTTGACCATATCATTAACCCATCTAATTTCCGCAGCCGTCGGCACACATTCCGCCGCTAATTCCTTTTGCTGTTTATTCAGCGCAGCCACATTTGTCACCAAACCAATCACCCCAGGCAATAAAGAATTCGACGTCACACTTTCTAATCCTGACTGTTCTTGTTGTTTTACCGAAGACGATTTTTTCACCCGATTTACTTGGAAATCAGCAGCCATGGCCATACAACTGACCACGCAAATACAAACACCCATTAAAAAAGCTAATTGTTTTTTCATCTCTCTGTGGTTCTATTATATCACAAAAAAAGTCTGTAATAAATATAAAAATTGCTTTTTAGTTCATCATATGCAAACATAAGGGTATGGCATCAGATAATAGAAACTTTATTATTTTCAAAAAACACCGGCGATTAACCCGAATCTGGCAATTTTTGTTCACAGGCTGGGGACTGGTGATGGTTGCGGCATTGGTTGCCAGTGCTGTATTTACCAAACAATTAATTTGGACGCCTATATCAGCAATCAATATGATTGATATAACCAGCAACCAATTCAAAATGACTGATGCAAACTTTTCAGGCACAGACCGCCACGGACAACCTTTTTCTATTTTTGCAAAAACAGGTCGCCAAGAATACAATAACCCTGATATAATATACATGACAACGGTCAGTGGAACAACTGTGCGCCAAGAAAATGGTGTTTTAATAACCGATTACATTCGTGCAAATTCTGGCGAATACAATCAATCGAAACGAAACATTCGATTGATTGGCAATGTACATATTGATTCCAGCAACGGTGATAAAATAACAACCTCGGAAATGGTGATAAAATTATGAAACAATCTGTATTACGTATCGAACATTTATCTAAAAATTATGGCAAGCGTACTGTTATTCGCGACATATCTATGGTTGTTCGCCAGGGCGAATCGGTTGGTCTGTTGGGACCAAACGGTGCTGGGAAAACAACTGCATTTTATTGCATAACGGGACAATTAAATGCAACATCCGGACAAATATTTTTAAATTCTCAAGATATCACCCATTTACCATTTTATCAACGTGCCCGTTTACACATTGGATACCTGCCCCAAGAAAACAGTGTATTTCGTGGATTAACCGTCGAACAAAACATAATGGCAATTCTTGAAGTTGTCGAACCAGATAAAAATAAAAGACAACATAAATTAGAATCATTATTAAATGAATTTGATATTGTTAACCTCAGGAAAAGTCCTGCAACAGCATTATCTGGCGGCGAACGTCGTCGTGTTGAAATTGCACGTGCATTGGCAAACGATCCTAAATTTATATTACTGGACGAACCATTTGCCGGAATTGACCCAATTGCCGTAAACGAAATACGTGGATTGGTTTCACAATTAAAGGATCGCGGTCTGGGTGTAATTATTACCGACCACAATGTCCGCGAAACATTGGGCATCACTGACCGCAGTTATGTTCTGCATGATGGTAAAATATTAAAAGAAGGTACAGCACGTGAAATCACTGCTGACCCACGCGTCAAGAAAGTATACCTGGGCGAAGATTTTACCATGTAAACAATATTATAAATAACACTATATTTAACCCCGGTTTTATGATATAATCATATCTATAAATAAAGAGAGGGATTATATCTATGTTTACCAAAATTTTATCTTTGTTTCCTATACTGTGCATATTTACAATTTTCAACGCAAACGCAGCCGTCGAACCGGACATCTGCTTTGATAAACGCGTACCAATATCTGCTGACAGTCAAGGTATTGTCGCAGATTATACAATATATTTTAACAACGACCAAAGTAATATTCAAAACATTGGTACCCATGACTGTGCGGCCGAATTAAAAGAAGAATTTGACCCCATATTTAGAAATGACATCGATGTGATAAAAAATATAGAAGGTATATTACTATTTGGTTCCGCTGATAACACAGGTACACGTTCCAGAAACGAAACCCTGGGCAAGGTTCGTGCCGCAACAATAAAAAGTTTTTTAGAAGATAATTATGGTATAACAGTTTGCGACAATGAAAATCCTATTGGTCGCTGTGCAAATATATCTATCGGTGATGCTATTCAACGTGCAATTAATGATAGGACATCTACACCAGTAACACGTGCAGTATATATGTTTATATTATACAACAATGATCAATGTGGCATGTATACCGAAGACATTCTTAATTCACTATCAGCTAATATAAATGATAATGAATTAAAAAACAAAATACAAGAAGCCATAGATATATGCAACCTTTCACGCAAAAACAAGGTATTAACATACTCACAACGCGAAAAAATCATGCATATAATTCGTGATACAATGCCTACGATACAAAATCTGTGCAACAGCATAAATGGTGCAGAATTTGATGAAGACGATAAACAATGCAAATGCAACGAGGCTGGACACATCCCAGATTTGGGTTCATTAAAATGCGTAAAACAAACATCAACAACAATTAATGGTCAAGTTTATGATTTGGCAGAATTAATAAATTCATTCAAAATTATCACACAAGATATGGCCGATGATGCATCTGTATGGAAAACAGAATCGGGTAAATTTAACGGTGCCCGCCTGGCATCAGATTCAATTGCTGGCGTTGTTTTGGGAACTGCTGGTGGATTAATAACCAGCAATATAGTTAAAAAGAATCAAATATCAAAAGGATTCGAAAACATAATGTGCACTATTGGCGGACAACCTGTGGCAACATATGGCGACGAATTCTCGGTTGGAATAAAAACAAAATAAAAAAAGCGAGGTTGACCATGAATAAAGCTTTATACATTTTACTTGGATTTTTAATCAGTATGCCAACTTTTGCTGCAACACCAGAACAACACCGTTCAACAACATCGGCACGTGCAATGGTTGGTGCAACCAAAACCGATGCCCGAAAATCAAGTTTAAAATGGGACCAGGCAAAATTTGATAACAACACTGTATCTGTATCAACAGACACCCCAGAGCCAAATAACGATCAAAATGCTGAACGCACAGCATGCTTATCAAACAACGTTGGTTTTAGTACAACATTTGTTTGGGCTTCACGCGATAGCGACACCAACAATTATGCATCTATGGTCGAAGATACAGAACACCCAGAAAACAACATATGCTTTGCACGTGTTGAAATATACTCTTATGACAAAGATATCAATGTATCAGATTTCCAGGGCAGATATTTTCCCACAGACAGCATCATCACATGTGGTAACTGGATAGACCAAAATAAATTAGAAAAACGAATTTTAGATTCTAAAAAAACCGCACGCACATGGGCAACCGTCGCAGGCAGTGTCGGTGGTGCTGGAATTGGTGTTGGTGCAATGGAATTATTTGGGAACAAATTACTCAGTACAGCCGGTGTAAAATCTGTTGAGGGTCAAAATGCCTTAAAAGGTGATGCATTATTAATATCACAGTTAAAGGTAATGAAAAAAAATAACCAATCAAAATACGATACAGTAATGTCTCATCTAAACGCCATCAAAGAAGCATGTGATAATAATGAAACAAAAATTAAAGCATGCGACCAGGTAAATTATAATTACATTTTATCCGAACTAAATAAATAATAAAAAAATAAAAGCCACCAAATTGGTGGCTTTTTATTTTGGTGGACGCACAGGGACTCGAACCCTGGACCCACTGATTAAGAGTCAGTTGCTCTACCAACTGAGCTATGCATCCAAAACTAACTTGCAGTATTATATTATAAAAACAAACAAAATCAAGCAATTATATCTATTTCTTTAAATAACTGATTGGATTATATGCTTTGGTTCCTTTACGAATTTCAAAGTGTAACTGGGCTTGGTCAACCTTACCAGACGTTCCAACGGTACCAATTTTTTGTCCAACCATCACCGTACTGCCACGACGAACATTCATAGAATCCATATGTGCATAAACAGTCATCCAACCATCACTATGCTGGATAATAACCAAATTTCCCATACCTTTGACTTCGTTTCCTGCATACGCAACGATTCCATTTTCCGCTGCCACAACTGTCGTTCCACGTGCCGCCTTGATATTTATACCATCATTAAACAACCCATTGGTTTTGGCACCATATCCCGACAATATACGTCCCCTGACCGGCCACGAAAACTTGGACGATGAACGCGCCGCCAACTGTTTTGCTGGTGTTTTTTTCGTTTCTGCTTTTGGTTTTTGTGCTGTTTTTTGTGTTGATTTAGTTGTTTTATTAGTTGTATTTGTTTTTTTACTTTCTGTTTTTTTCACAACCGATTTCTTGGGTGTATCAGACTTTTTATTTACAGCTGTTTTAGTATTGGTTTTTTTTACATCCACCGGTTTGGCTTTATTTTCTTTTACCGTTGTCTTGGCAACAGATTGTTGCACTTTATTATCTGTCTTTTGTTTTTCTACCGCACCAGTCTTTTTAACATCGGTTGTTTTTACCTGAACCGTTTTTTGTTCTGGTTTTACTATATTCTGAACAGGTTTGTTGTTCACAACTGTTTTTTCCTTACCAGAATCTTTTTTCACTGATTCTTGTTTTACAACCGCAACACGCTCAGATTTTGCAACAGGTTTCGATACAGACAATACATCTGGCACCTTTACTTTTTGTCCAACGGATAATGCAAATGGTGCACTCATTTTATTCATAACCGCCAAATCATTGACCGGCACAGAATATTTACGTGATATAGAATATAACGTATCACCCTTTTCTACGGTTATCTCACGAACCACCGCACGCACCATTTCCGGTGTTTTTTGCGTTCCAGATTCAACTTTTGATTCCGACACAGGTTCTGTTTTTGTTGTTTTTTGCACAACCTGTTTTTTGACCTCTGTTTTTGGTGTCGCTTTTTTTTCTGACTTGGGCTCTATCTTTTGTTGTTCCACTTTTTGCACAGAATCTTTGTTATCATCCTGTATTTCTATTTTTGGTTTTTCATTAACTTTTAAAACGGGAACCTCGTTAACGTAATCAGGAATTCTTAAATCTTCAATTTCATCATCCGGTTCATATCCAGAATCATCTTCTTCTGTTGTATCAACTTCTGCAACTTCTTCACCAGAATCAGGCATACCAACATCAGACTCATCGATTTCGGTATCTTGGGCTGGCATCATATAATCATCTGTTGATGAATATAACACATAATCATCAGCAGTCATATCACCATTACCATATACGGTTGGGGATGCATACACACCATAATCAGCCACAGCAGTTTTATAAATTTCACTATCCGGTTCTGCCAACAATGTTGGATACCTTTCAGAAATAAAATCACCCACACTGTCTGGTATAGACGAAATCTTGGGTTGCAAATCACATCCCCCAATCACCGAAATTAAACCCAAAACAAAAAGCCCAAAAAACTTCCTCATACCACAGATTATATCATATTTTTAAGCACAAATAAAACCTTTGATTTAATCATCCCTATGCATAAACAATATACTTAATTCAAACAACCCCCACATAGGTAAAGCTAATAAAATTTGTGAAACCACATCTGGCGGTGTTAAAACTGCGGCCGCCACAACAACTAAAACAATCGCATAACGCCGCATAGCACAAACACGCGAACGCGGTAATACACCTATTCTATTCAGAAAAATCATCACTATTGGTAATTGGAACGCGATTCCAAAAACTTTTAACAATCTAATAGCAAAAGTTAAATAATCACGTACCGCTGGCATAATAACAGCCGGCACCGGTGCAGATTGATTTAATTCTATAAAAAACTGAAATACGAACGGAAATAAAATATAAAAAGCAAAACTTGCCCCAATTACAAATAATATTGGCGACGCCACCAACATAGGCCAAATAAAATTCTTTTCTTTATCACGTAATCCAGGTGCCACAAATGCCCACAAATGCCATAATATCACAGGCAAACAAATAACTGTTGCGACAGTTCCAGCCAACGATAATCTTATCATTAAACCATCTGTAATACCGTTATACAGCAAACCACCATCCCAAATTTTTAACAATGGCAACGTTAAAAATTCTTGAACAAATGGTGACACATACCAACCAAAAATAAACGCAAACAAAAATATAACTAAACACCACAAAAATCGCCGACGCAATTCAGCAAAATGCTCCATCAAAGTCATTTTTTTCGTTTTCATTTCTTTTTACTTTTTTTGCCACGACGTGTTTTTTTGATTGGTTCAGAAAAATCCTTTAAAACATCTGCTGTGGTTGTATTAATAATATCATCTATGGGTTTTTCTAAATCTATCTGGTTTTTTATTTGTTCCGATGCATCAGTAATTTTCCAAACAATTTTACGAATATAACTCACCACACGTGCCAACCAACGTGCAACATCCGGCCAATATTTCACCGGCACAACCAAAATTGCGACAAGTAAAATTACTAAAAATTCAGCCCAACTGATACCAAACATCTTTAATCGTAAAAAGCATCACCACCAGAATTACTGACAGTTTTATGACGTTGAATTTGAAAATAATTTTTATCAAAATCTGTTTTTGGTTTCAAATTACGAAACACAACATCGGTACTAACACCTGTCGCATCAGTCACCGTCCACGACTTTAATTTCACAGGACTTTTATCAAATACAACCGTCATATGTCCCAACCCCTTGTTATCGCGCAAATACATATTCAATGCAAACGTTGAACCACCATCAAAAGTATCCGACACAACAATATCTGCATTTTGCAAATCTATCTTTTTACGCACCAAAATCCCCGCTGGTGTACTGGTCAATGGAACAGTCGTAATTTGATCTAATGATTTATCAAAAAAATACAAATCTTTTCCATCAGAAATTAACTGAACCTTTGAATTTGTATAATCCAATCTAACGCGTCCTGGGCGCAACATTGCGAACAAACCTTTTGCAACCTTACCATTAGACGTTTGAATAAAATCACCCGCCAAACCAGTCACAGAATTCAAATATTTTTCCGCACTTTGCACATATTTTTTATTAACCTCTGCATTTGCAGAAATTGAAATAAACACAGCACAAATCGCAACTAAAAACTTTCTCATCTCTTTATTCCCCCTTGAATAAATCTATAATTTGTTTTTTTACATTTTCCAAACTATCGCGCACCACCGCCCCTGATGCATACATATGACCACCGCCACCCAAACTTTCTGCTATTTTATTTACTGGCAATGATTTACTACGCAACGAAACCCCAATTTGATTTTCTTTTTGCTCTTTTAACAAAACAATATATTCAACACCTTTTATTTGTCCCAACAACGACAAAGCATTTTCACCACGACCATCTAAATTTTTATATGATGCAGAATCAACCACAGCGACAGCCAATTTGTTATGATAGAAAAATTCCGCATCTGCCACAGCACGTGCCTCGGTCTGAATAGTTTTGCGCGGTTTATTATTTAATAATTCTAATAATTTATTTATTTCAACACCCTGCTCGACCAAATCGGCCATAATTCTCAACGGACGTCCATCACGCGCATGTCTGAAATTACCAGTATCAGTCAAAATTCCAACAGCCAACAAATTTAATACCTTGGAATCATATTTCCAACCTGCATCAATCATCAAATCATACAACAAACATGCCGTTGCCGAAGCAGTATCATCATCAATACACAAATTTCCCAATTTATTATCATTTTTATGATGATCTATCTCGACCAAAAATTTTGCAGCATCCAATGCCGGTCTGGTTCCACCAATATTATTAACTGTCCCATAATCTAACAATATTGCCAAATCAAACGGTTTAGATAAATCTGTATGATCAAAAAAATGTGCACGACCACGTAAAGGGATATAATGCAGTGCCTCTGGCACATTACCATCATACACACAAACGGCTTCTTTGCCATAATTCAAATAAATCAACTGATACAAAGCCAACACGGTACACAACGCATCCCCATCAGGATTCTTATGTGCTGTCAGCAAAATTGTTTTTGCCGATTCAATTTTTTCTATTAAAATCTTCGTTTCGTTTTTCATATTATCCAATAGCAATATCTTCGAGTACAAACTGTGCAGCATGCCGCCCGTTATACTCATTATCTTTTAACTTACCTAACATAGATATTGTAGTGTTTGTATTCGCATCGTCCAGTAAAAAATTACCAACCGGTGTTCCAACCAAATTAAATCCCACAAATGCCACTTGGGTACCCAAAGAAGTTCTAACAACACCTCGCAAATGCGAACCATTACCCATAACCGTCGCATAATGCAACACTGCGCCATTTAATACCAATTCTGGCTCTGGATTTCCCTGACCAAAAGGCGCCAATACTGACAATTTTGAAACCAAATCCATATTTGCCCCACTGGCATCCATTTCTGCATCAACCATTACTTCTGGTACAATCTGATCTTTTCCCAACTGTTCCGCGACAGATTTTTCCAAAAAATCACAAAATTCTTGTTCTTTGTCTGCGGGCAAAGAAAAACCTGCTGCTGCTGCATGTCCGCCACCTTCGGACACAATACCCAAAGCCAACGCCTCGTGAATTATGTGTCCCAAATCAACCTTTGCCACAGAACGTCCAGAACCATTTATCACACCATCTATCTTGGTTGCGACACAAGACGGACGATTATACTTATCTTTCAATCTGCCCGCAATAATTCCCATAACCCCGCCATGCCAATTATCACCACACACAAACAAACTGCATTTTCCATTTTTACAGCATAATTCTGCCTGCTCTGTTGCACCCAACATAATCGCATTTTGAATATCTATACGATCTTTATTCATTTGCTCTAACTTTTCAGCCAACGCACGTGCAACCAATGGATTATCAGTCAATAATAATTCTAATGCTGGTTTTGCAGAATCCAATCGACCCGCTGCATTTAATCGTGGTCCTAAAACAAAACCAACAACATATACCGATGCATGCTTAACCCCAGCAACATCCATTAACACACGCAGACCTAAGTTTCTACGTCCATCCAAAACCTTCAACCCAGTTGCGACAAAGGCACGGTTCAACCCAACCAAAGACATCGTATCGCATATAGTTCCCAAAGCGACCAAATCTAAATATTCCATTAAATTAATTTTTGATTGCAACGCACATTTATCACCTGTTAAACAATTTCGCAATTCTCTATTTACAGCAACCAAAGTTAAAAAAGCAACACCAACACCAGCCAAATAATTCAATTCAGAACTATCATCTTGACGTTTAGGATTTACGACCGCATCCGCACCAGGCAACATATTATCCGGTGAATGATGATCTGTTACAACAACAGTCATCCCACGTTGCTTTGCATATTCAATTTCTTTTATACAACTGATGCCACAATCAACCGTCACTAATACTTGTGCACCAGCATTACACAACTCATCAATTGCAGAAATATTTAAACCATACCCCTCGCCTTCACGTGTAGGCACATGCCATATAGCATCTATGCCTAAACTGCGTAAAAATTTCACAAATATAGCCGTAGAAGTAATACCATCAACGTCATAATCACCGTATACAGCGATTTTTTTATCTGTACAAATTGCTTCTGCAATAATACGAGATGCAACATCCATATCCTTTAAGACAAAAGGATCTGGCATATATTCTTTTATTGTTGGTGATAAAAACCTTGCTATTTCATCAGCACTTGTGACACCACGACTGGCCAAGATTTTCTTAACCAAATCATCACCCAAATCTGTCTTTGCACCAAAATCTATACAATCCGGCAACACCCATGCTTGTCCAAGCACGGATTTTTCTACTAACTTTTTCATCTATACTCTTTTTTATTATCAAGTATATTATAACGAAAAATTATTCAAATAGCAATGGAAGTATTCCATCAAGTATTTTTCCAGCTGTCGGCACAGAATTTTGTGACGCTGTTCGCCACCCACCGGTTTCGGTTAAACCTTGGGGTTCATCCAAATTCACCATAATAATATATTGTGGTGCTTCAGCAGGAAAGATTCCTACAAAAGTCGTCATATTACGTTTTTTATCGATAACACCATTCACACGCTTTTCTGCGGTTCCGGTTTTTCCACCGATTTTTATTCCATTAATTCTGGTCAATTTACCACTAGTTTCTTCTACGACACGCACCATATTCTCACGCAATTTTGCAGATATTTCTTCGGACAAAACCCTTGTTCCCTTAATACGTCCAACATCACGTCTTTGAATTGTTGGATTAATATAAATACCACCATTTGTCACAGCATTAACCCCCAACAACAAATGCATAGGCGTTATTGCAACCGTATGTCCAAAAGACACCGTTGCAACATCTGTAATACGCCATTTTTTTGGGAATATAGGATATTCTGTTTTGCCAAAATCTAAATCTAATTTTTCATCCAAATGCAATCTATGTAAAAACTCTGGTTGTGCACCCTCTGGAAATTGCAACGCAATTTGCACACTCCCAACATTACAAGAATGTACCATTATCTCATCAACATCCATCCATTGTTTTTCATATTTTGCAACATCATGAAATGTTGTCACATATTTACCACTGCGTGTACGCAACACATACGGTTTACCAACATAATATTTACCATGAATCCCATTTTCATATGCCAGCGCAGTATTAAATATTTTTAACACAGACCCCATTTCCAAAACATCACGCATTTGTTTAAACCTGCGATTTGCAACAGGATATGCAGCGACATTTTCCGGATCAAAATCCGGCAAAGATACCATTGCCAACATTTCGCCTGTTCTGGAATTCATCAACATCCCCATAGCACCCTTGGCATGATATTTTTGCATTGCCTCGGACAATCTAGTGTGAAACTGTTCTTGAATTCTTGCATCCAAAGATAACCTTAACGGATCTGTATTTTCGCGCAAATACGAATCAAATATTCTCTCGGCTCCTTCTAAACCCTCACCTTCTTTACCAACAAAACCAACCACATGCGCAAATAAATTATGTTTTGGATAACGACGCATTTGTTTTATTTCAACTTCTAATCCGGGCAACTTTGCTTCTTTAATTTGTTTACGTTCCGCGTCTGTTGCATACTGCTTTAAATACATAAATTTCTTAGTTCTCAAAATATCATACGCCTGATTTACAGAATATTTATATGGAAAAACCTCGTGAATTTTTGCCGCCACTGCATCAATATCTTTAACAGCACCCGGACGTACCATAACATGTCCAGAAACAATATTTTTTGCCAATTTAACACCGTTTCTATCCTCGATATCGGCACGTGTAATCACCCAATCACCACCGACCGCGGTCTTGCCTGATTTATTTGTTCCCATACCACCATAATATAATGTCTTGGCAAAAAATATTACAAACAACCCAACAATAATAACATGTACAGTACGCAATCTGGAACGTTCTAAATCACGTCGTTTTGCGACCCTACCACCGAATCTATAAATATCCTTTCCTACCTCAAACATTAATTATTTCCTCAAAGGCAAATCTTCAATCGAAGTATATTTACGAAAACCTATAATTTCCACATGTGGATTAACAGCTGTCACCATACCCAACAAATATTCAGAATTTGTCATTGATTCGAACTTAGCCTGCTCTATTGCAATTTGCTGTTGTGTTTTTACTATTTCATCGTGAGTAAACTTTAAGGATTTATGCTGAATTCTATAACACACCTGTAATCCAACAATCAAAAAAATAACCCCGATAAATGAACACACACCTATCTTAAACATTTTTTGTTCGTCTGTCATATCCGTCATCCATTATTACCAGTTATACATTCTATCATAAATTTTGTAAAAAACTAATCATAGAATTCAATCCAGATAATCTCCCTGCACCCAATGTCAAATTCAACGAAGAAAACTCTCCCATCAAATCCATTTTTTTAATTTCATCTGGTGTTTTACCATCAACCATTGCCAACAATATTGCAACCACACCACGAACCAACCCAGAATCCGCTATGCCATAAAATTTATTTCCTAAAACACATATTTCAACATGCGAAGCACAACCTAAAATTTCCGTACACCTGGCACCATCTGGCACATTATCCATATGCGCCCCAAAATCCATTACCATTTCCAATTTGTCCACAGGATTTTCAAGTGTATTTAACAGTGATTTCATCTGTTCATATTGCATTTCACCATCCCTGATTCGTTAAATCTAATTCCAACCGCGCAGCATCTGACATTCGTGATAAATCCCACGCAGGTTCCCAAACCAAATTTACAACAACATTTTTTTCACCAGAAACATCACTTACAACCTGTTTAACTTGGTCCAACAATTCTTCCATCATTGGACATGTTGGACTAGTAAAAGTCATATCAATAATTACATCTGTATCTGTGATTTTGATATCATAAACCAATCCCATATCCCAAATATTTACAGGAATCTCTGGATCAAACACAGTTTTTAAAGCATTTATAATATCATCACGACTAACCGACATTTTATTTCACTATTTTTTTCATAACCGATATAAATTCTTCTGCATCAGACATTGTATTCCATGGACCAACCGACACACGGATACTGCCGTCTATATTCAACGCACGATGTATCCACGATGCACACATATTCCCCACACGCACACAAATATTATTTGCACCCAACATTGCCCCAACATCCAAAGGATGCATTCCATCAACAACAAAACTTAATATTGCAGCATCACGCGCAGTCAATATTTTTATGCGAGCCATTTTTTGCAATTCATCATACATATATTTAATTAAATTCAAATTAGGACGCGATTTTCGTAATTCATTAACCGCAACCCCTAATCCACAAATTTGCGTTAATGGCAATGTCCCCGCTTCCCACTTTTCAGGTGCAGGCTGCAAAATAATTTTTCCATCATTACCCACACGCGCAACCATTCCACCGCCAAATTTATCTGGCGCATATAATTGCGAATCGCGAATATACAAAACACCAATTCCGGTATCTGCACCTATTTTATGTCCAGAAAACACAACAAAATCAGCATTCCATTTACGAACATCTATATCACAATGTACGACATATTGTGTTGCATCAACAACAACTATAACATTTGGATTTTTTTCACGTGCAGCCGCAACAATACCAGAAACATCTTGTGCCACCCCCATAACATTAGACATAGCCGTCACAACCAAAACATCCGCACAAGGAACCGAATCGATTTTGATATTAAAATTTTCATCTAAATCACAACATAACACCTGACCAATCATATTAGATTCTGCCAGACTTTCCCATGGCAAACGCGCTGAATGATGTTCCAAATCAGACACAGCCACGGTTATATTGCTGTTCATTCCAAATTTACGCATAATAAGATTCGCAACACGATTCAACCCATCCGTTGCATTAGACGTAAAAACAACCTGGGATTTATCTGCATTTATAAAATCCGCAACAATTCCCCTAACATCACGCACCATATCATCAACCGCCCCGGCACGCGCACATACACCACGGCCAGCATTAGCATACCGATTCCGCAAAAATTCAACTTCTGCCTCTATCACAGAACCAGATTTCAAGAAACTTGCTGCCGCATCTAAATAAACGATTTTATTCATATATAAAAACCCTTGCTTTTCATCCAGATTATAATACACTCAAACCGAATATCAACAATCCAAGGAGAAAAAAATGGCTTTACAACATGCAACTGATGATAATTTTACAGCTACGGTACAAAACGGTTTAACACTTGTAGATTTCTGGGCTACTTGGTGCGGTCCATGTCGCATGTTTGGACCTATTTTCGAAACCGTATCTGAAAAGGTTCCTGATGTTAATTTTGTTAAATTCGAAATAGACGAAACAAATCGCGCAACACCAACCAAGTTTGGAATTCGCAGTATCCCCAGTGTATTGGCTTTTCGTGACGGCACGTTAATCGAGGCTCGCACTGGTTTAATGGACGAAGAAACAGTTATCTCATGGATAAAAGAATTACAATCTGCTTAATTTTAAGGATATTACAATGGCAAAAACAGATTATAAAAAAATAGAATTACCAGCAAAATATGTTCCAAAAAAATCTGAACCATATATGTGTCCAGAACAGAAAGCATATTTTTACCAAATTTTAATTGCACAAAAGCAAGAAATCACTCATGGCAACAATGGTGTATTAAATGCAGTACGCACATCCGATGCCGATGAAATTGCGGGTGTTGGTGATGACACTGACAGGGCTTCCCAGGAACAAGCACTGACATTAAATTTACGTATGTCTGAACGCGACAGTAATTTATTAAAGAAAGTAAATGCTGCACTGGATAGATTAGAAAATGGAACTTTTGGATACAGTGTCATATCAAATGAGGAAATTGGTATATCTCGTATGCTGGCACGCCCATTGGCAACAATGACCGTCGAAGAACAAGAAGAATACGAGGCCAACAGACAATAAAAATAAAAACCAATAAAAAATCGGGTTAAATTAATAACCCGATTTTTTTTATTCTTTTGAACTATTCAATCCACATATCAACTAATGTAGTAGTATTATTATCAACAGCTTTCACCTTGGATGTTCTATTTGAATCAGTCCAACCAACTGTTGTAACCGCCTTGGAACTAGTATCAATCGCGGTACTAGTAGGATTATTACTCAACGTAACGGTCTTACCTGCATTATTTTTGATTTCCACTGCACCATTGCTTTTCTGAATAGTCTGTTCAACAAAACCGACAGATGCAACCTTGATACGATCAGCCGCTGAACAAACCCCACTAACCACACAAAAAGTGCAAGAAAACAACAAAAACTTAAAAGCTGTCACTCTCGATTTCATAACTTACTTTCTTCCCTTGTTAATAAGGGTAGTAAATTTTATGAAACCAATGCAAGCATAAAAATACTATTTTTTAATTTTATTTTTACTTTTGCTCACAGTCACAGATTTTTTGGCTTTTTTAACAGGCTTTTTTACTGTTTTTGGCGCAACTTCAGACGACTTTTCATCTTTATCGGATTTATTTTTTAATTCACTTTTAAAAACATTTATCCCATTCGCCAAATTTCTCATCATTGTTGGAATTTTGTTATGACCAAACAAAATCACCAACAAAACAACTATAACCAGAATTTCAGCCCAACCTAATCTACCGAACATCTTATATGCTCCTCAGTTTATCTTGCAACATAACAATCCAAGCCATCGGATTTGGCATTACGACAAAAACCATTGGCTTCATTAGAACTACTAAACGCGACACGCAATCTGTATGTTGTACGGCCATCTTTCAACACCGATGCTAAAACAACAAATTGTTTACCTGCAAACAAACTGCTGTGGGCTGCACGTATTTTTTGTCCCGCAGCATTAGCCGCATCACGCGTAGCATACGAACCAAACTGAACGTACCAACCTGCGCCACCAGATGTTTTCTCTACCTTTTTGGCGACAGGTTTCGCCACCGGTTTAGAAACAGGTTTCGAAGTTGTCGTCTTTGCTGCTGTTTCTTTTTTAACGACCTTGACCACAGGCTTCATTTCTGCCCTTGGCTGAGATTCAACTTTATTCGGATTAAACACAACTTCGCGTCTATCTTCTACGACACGAACATTTGGTTCTGGTTCAACCACAGGTGCTGGTTTTACTTCCTCTGGTTTTGGTTGCACCTGAACAGGCATTGGTTGTTCAACCTTGTTTTCAGGGATTGGTAACGGTTGTGGATTAACATCCGGCATTGGCATATCACCACCATCAACAACAACCTCGGGTTCAGCATCTAAATTAATTTCCACAGACGAAGACGAACCACTGGAAACTGTTCGCACAATAATATATGTGGCCAGCGCAATCACAACCAAACCGATTCCCAACAACAACCATGGCTTTCTTGGACGTGGACTGGTAAACGCAACCTCTGGCAAAGAATCAGATGCATCTGCATCTAAATCTAATAAATCCAAATTTGTAGTATTGTCTTCGTTATTCATAAAAAACTCCCTTAGATTTTCCTTATCTAAGGGATATTATATCATAAAAAATCCACTAAAACAAATTACAACAGCATTTTTATTTTGGCATCTGACCAAAATGAGGTGGCACAATCAATTTTTGATTTTGTTCAACAATTGGTTCTACCTCACAATTACAACAACCCGCCAAACTGACCAAAGTTAAAATTAACAACAACTTTTTCATAAAATCTCCTTTTAACTTAATTATGCCCCAATCGTTTGATTGGGGCAACCAGATTTTAAGCAGGCATTTTTACATCATTTGCCATTTGATTAACAAATTCAGACAAAGCAATCACATCTTGCTGTTCAACACCTAACCGACGCAACGTGACCGTTTTATCATTTTGTTCTTTTTCACCAACAACAGCAATTATTGGAGTTTTAATCAAAGACAATTCACGTACTTTGTAATTTACCTTTTCGTCACGCAAATCTGCACGTGCCCACACACCGTTTGCACGCAAATCTGCAACAACCTGCTCTGCATATTCACGATATTTTTCAGATACCGGAACAACAACAACTGGTTCTGGTGACAACCATAATGGCAAATTACCACCCGTTGACTCTAACAATATACCCATAAAGCGTTCAATAGAACCCAACATTGCACGATGCAACATAATTGGACGATGTTTTTCACCATCTTCACCAATATAAGACAAATCGAATCTTTCTGGCAAATTCATATCTAATTGCACCGTACCACACTGCCATACACGTCCCATAGAATCTTTTAAATAATTATCGATTTTTGGACCATAGAAAGCGGCATCATTTTCAGCGATTTCGTATTCAATACCATTTGCATCCAATGCGTGTTTTAACGCACCTTCGGCTTTATCCCATACTTCATCTGTACCGATACGGAATTCAGAAAGTGGACGCGTTGCCAACTTCATCGTAATTTTATCAAACCCGAATTTATTATAAATATCTTTGATGAAACGCAAGATTTTAACAACCTCGGATTCTAATTGTTCTTCCGTACAGAAAATATGGGCATCGTCCTGGGTAAATTCACGAACACGCATCAAACCGGCCAACGAACCTGCGGCCTCGTAACGATTAACCTTACCAAATTCAGCCAAATACATTGGCAAATCTTTATAAGATTTAATTCCCTGACCGAATACCAACATTCCACCAGGACAAGACATAGGCTTTACACAGAACACCTTGCCATCTTGGGTTGTACCAGAATAATTATGTGCACCATATTTTGCCCAATGTCCACTGCGTTCCCACAAACATCTATCCATAACAGATGGCGTAGAAATTTCCAAATAACCTGACATTTCCTGACGATGACGAATGTATTCAATCAAACGACGATAAATTTTGAATCCTTTATCGTGCCAAAACACCGCCCCAGGTGCATATTCTGGTTCAAAATGGAACAAATCCATCTCGCGACCCAACTTACGATTATCACGTTGTGCGGCTTCTTCTTGCATTTTCAAGAATGCTTCTAATTCTTCCTTGCTAGCAAAAGCATCAACATAGATTCTTTGCAACATTTTATTTTTAGAATCACCCTTCCAATATGCCCCAGCAACCGTTCTAATTTTAAATCCATCACGTGGCAAATCTTTTGAAGATTCAACGTGTGGACCACGACACAAATCTGTAAAATCACGAAAAGTATAAATTGATAACTTTTCGCCTGCTGCATCATACTCATTCAACCATTCCATTTTATATGGTTGATCTGCAAATATCTGCTTTGCTTCGGCCAAATCGACAATTTTTTGTTCAAATCGACCATTTGATTTAATCAACTCGCGCATTTCTTTTTCAATAGCAGCAAAATCTTCTTCTGAAAATCTGTAATCTGTATCGAAATCATAATAAAAACCATTTTCAATAGCCGGTCCACCCGCAAATTTTACATCAGGATGTAATTTCTTGACGGCTGCAGCCATAACGTGCGCCAACGAGTGACGAATTAATTCAATTGGATAAGACATAATCAATACCTCTATTTTTTCAGTTTTAATTAAATAAATTGTTTTGAATTATAATACGCACAATTGTTTAGTGCAAGATAGAAAACACGCCCCCCAAGGGGGTTGTAAAATAGGTAGTGGTGAAAAAGAATAATTTATCTAACATCATGCCATTATGATAAAACAATCTATCAAGAAAGTCAACCTATCATAAAACTTTAATTATGAAAATCAGCAAAAATATGATAGAATCATAACAAGGCAATCGCTTTGAGGGGATATAGGAATGAAAAAATTTTTGATTTTGCTTTCTGTTGTATTCAGTATATTTTGCATAGTCCCGACATATGCCACAGATAATGCATTTGAAGAATGCGCCCCTGGCGATGACGAATGTCGCAGACGTGGTGGTGGACAACCCGTTGGGCACTGTGATAAAAAACATGATAAAGTCGGCACAGATTGCACAAAACGATTAGACCAAACCAAGGTGCAACATGCAGAATGTGCTGTTAACAACAAAAAAGGGGATTTGAGTTGTACTACATTATGTTGCAAAAAACCATATTATCTAAAATTTGATGACCACGGTGTATCTTTGGGTATATGCGTCACAAAAGCCCAGGCCATCAAAGATTGTGGCACATGCATATCTGGTAATTGTGAACCAATATTTGAAGAAAATACAACATATAACAATTGCAATCAACACCTCTTCAAGGGTTGCCAACCAAAACAATCTATCACACCAATAACACCTGCCCCAGTAATTATCCCGGACGAACCACCTGCTATTGTACCAGTTATCCCTGATACTGATTCAGATGAAGAACCTGTCGAACCAACAATTATCGAACAAGATTCTGATTGCACACTGGAATTTTCAAGTGGCAACCCACTAACTATTTCAAATGTATATATTGCCGCATCAAAAAAACAGAATAATGACTCAATGGAAACCAGTTTTTATGACAGAATCCAAAACACAATCTGGCAGAATCATACCAGTTCAGGACCAAACTATAAACCCGACATTCCAAATTTATCTGAATTAATAAAAATAAATGACATAGATATACCTGCCGAACAGCAGGCACAATTAAAAACCGCAGTATATATATCGTTTACGTGCAGCGATAAACAACTCCAAATTCATCAACCCAACGAATCAGTTATCCATGACACACCACCAACCCCTGGCAAACCAACAGTTATCCTGACAACATGTTCTGAACACGGGTGTTTTGACCCAACAACATTTATGTTATTAGACGAAATTTTGGAAAAAC
>CAMOTP010000012.1 GCA_946625925.1 uncultured Alphaproteobacteria bacterium
ACGATTTATGGAATGTAATTTCCGTAATAGAAAACAATAAAAGACAAAAATAAAACACCGGCATTTGCCGGTGTTTTTTGTGCTTTTATAATGTATTAAAAACCTTTTGGTTTTGCCATCTTGATACTGGATACTTTTTTGTTCAAAGCGGAAACAATTTCATCAGTAATATCCAAATTTTCAACTTTTGTACCTGTACGTGCAAAACGTCCATCAATTACCAAAGACAAATTCTTTTTAGCAATAACACCCTCGATAACTGGATCCAGATGTTTTGTTTGTAATTCATTCAAGGCTTTTTGATAAGATTCTTCAATGCTTTGTGCACGTTCTGCCAAACTACGTTGTAATGCAGTTACGCGTTTTTGGTAATCAACGACACGACGTTGCAATGCATCAGGTGACAAAACACCCTGTGATTTTTCAATTTCGGCTTTTTCTTTTTCTAATGCTTTTTGTTCTTTAGTTAATTCATCACGCAATTTCTTTTCGTATGATTCTTTTTGACTGCGTAAATTTTTCAAAGCCGCAGCATCATTTTGTACGGCATCCATACGAATAACGGCCATACGTAAATCAGCACCCGTCACAGCCTTGTCAGACACCTGGGAAATAGCATCATTTACACTTACTTCGCGTGTCCAAGAAGATACCGCCCAAATACCCAATGCAGCAACAACCAAAACGATTGCAGCAATAAGGCCGGTTTTTTTATAGTTTTTAATAACTACATTATTTGTATTTGTTTTTACCATGTTATCCATCCTTTTTTTGTTATTGTTCAAAATCAGTATAACAACAAAAAAAATAAAATAAAAGGGTTATTTTTTTGATTTTTATTGACTTTATTAGGATACCTATCTTATTCTGGACATCGAAAGGTTAACCAATTTAAAGGAACAAAAAATGAAAAAATATATTTTGTTGGGTTGTATAGGATTGACAGCATGCACCAATACAATATGCCCAAATCAATATATTGCAAATATGTATGCTAATGGTACGTTGAATAATTATGATAATGCAGAAACAACGTGTCCATGTACTGATGCACAAAGATGTCCAGATGTCAAAACTTGTCCGGGTTGTCATGTAAAGCATTTTGACAGGGTGAAATTAACAGTCGAAGAAGTAGGACCAGGTTATGATTATAACAATGGTATCCGGGTTGTTGACGGTTGTGTTGTCACTATTCAAGATTCTTTGAATTTGAAAAATATTTCTGAAACGCGTTATATTCCAGCAACGCCTGAATATACATGCGAAATAGTGTATGAAAAAGAAAAAAATTATTTAAAAGCAATGGGTTTTGCTGAATAGTTCCAGGGTGGTGATAAAATGAAAAAATTAAGCATATTAACTATTGGTTTGATGGGTACATTATTTGTTTTAAATGATGCATCTGCGTATGTTAAAAATTATTGCACAACATATACTCCGAAAAATTATACCTCTTATATTGCAGGCCGTTTATTGTATATGCCTGCTGAAATTTTGAGTGATGACGAAGATTCAATAGATTTAGACGCGGGCTTTGGTGCAAGTTTTGCCTTGGGTGCAAAAATAGATAATTTTCGTATCGAAGGTGAAATGAAATACACTGGTGGTTCAGAATATACCGATTCTGGATACGGTTATGAATTAGATATCACTAATTCACGTTTCAGCATTATGTTAAATGGGTATTATGATTTTTATTTACCAAATAATTTTGGCATATATGTTGGTGGTGGTCTGGGACTAGGTGCGAATTTCCTGAAATCTGATTTAACAGACGAATATGGTTATACTGTGTCTGACAAACTCAAAGATACATTGTTTGTGTATCAATTGGGATTGGGTGTATCGTATGCATTAAACAATAAAGTATCATTGGATTTAGGTTATAAATACGGTGGCACGTCCGAAACCGAAGACGAATTCACAATAGCGAATCACGAAATATCAATGGGTGTTCGGTACGAATTTTAATTTGTTAAAAAAAGCACCAATTTGGCGCTTTTTAATTTATCTTTACCGTGCTGGTGCAATACGAATTTCAACACGACGATTGGTTAATCGTCCAATACTATCTTGTGCTGCAATAGGACGTGCTGAACCACGGCCGACAATAAACATTCTGGCTGATTTTATTTCTTTTTGTGATAAAAATACCCCAACGCGTTGTGCCATATCCAAAGACATCCGTTTTGCAGCATTTGTGTCGCGCATAGAATCTGTGTATCCGGCAATTTCCAAATAAGTAGATTCATATTTTCGTAAAATTCGTGCGATTGTTCCTAATATATCTGCACCATTATCAGATATATCAGCCGCATTGCGTTGTATAATTGCATCACGTACCAATATAACTACAACATCGGTCCCTGCACGTTCGACTGATACCCCAGCTGTACGCAAAGAATCATATAAATCGTCTTCTAATTTGGCCATATATTGTGTGGCCATGATATTATCGTTTGTGACTTTATCGCCATATTCCATTTTTTGTGATGTTTTTTCCATAGTCGTGGTCGATAATAATTTTCCGCCATTACCCAAATACACCGGTCGTTTTGCAATTTTTGCAGTTTCGGTCATATCCATAAAACTGGCATTGTGTAAATAATGTTCCCATGTCGCATGGTCCGGACTGGTGTATTGCATACATCCAGCCAATCCTAAACAGACAAAAAGCATTTTAATGTTCATATTACTCGACGATAATAGATATTAAATTTTTTGGTGCCGACAAACAACTCTCAGCCCCACTGGTTTCCAATCCGTTTACAGATACGGCCTTGGCCCAGGTAATTTTTTTTGTTGCAAAAAATGCGCAATCACTATGACTCAAATTAGTTAAATTAATAGAAAACGTTTTTCCGTTCAATCCCCCGGTCACAGACCAATCGGCACCACCAATTGGTGCACGCGTTTCTGTGATTGCACCAGATTTAACTAAATAATCAACAGAAACCCCAGAATAATCACCACGTGTTTCTAACAAAATTTTAGTATTGCGTGCAATTTGTTCCATTTCAGACACAGCCAAATTTCTGATTTGACTTGTTCGTAACATATTATATGTTCCATATGCCGCTGCGGTCATAACACCACCAATTGCTAAAACCCCCAGCATTTCAATCAAAGAACGCCCATATTCTGATTTCATAAAAATTCCCCCCATGTTTTTTATTTAGAAACTTCAACTATTTCTGCACCTTCGAACAATCCCATTGCACTTGCCATCATCGGATCAGCAGCCAATTCTTGTTGCTGGTGTTCTATAACAGTTGGGATATGTTGTGATTCCGTAGAATGAATCAACGTCCATTGTTTACCGGTGTGTTTTTCCAACCAAGCAGATAATTTATTTGCAAAATCTTTATCTGCTTTACGGTCAAAATAATTTAATTTACCGTCTGTAATTTCACATACTTCGACATTTTCAGAAAAGTATGTGTATAACAAAATTTCTTTGTCCGCTTGCATTGCCTTGCCTAACTCTTCGGCTGTATTAATTTGATTAACGTTTTTTTGTACAACAGGCGCAATGGTTTTTTGTGGTTGAACAGTGTTATTTGATACAGGATTGTTTTTTAATATTTCGGCAACAGACGGCATATCTGCAATATGCATCATTCGCACTATTAACATATCAAAACATTGTTTTTGATTGCCTGCCACCTGCATCTCAGATACAGCAGCAACCATAACCTGCCAAATTCTGGATAATGTATTCAATGAAATTCCAGAATTTATTTTACGTGTTCTTTCGCGTTGGTCTGCGGTATATGGTGAATTGGAACCGTCGCCAGCATTGATTGCCGGGTGCATACGTGTTGCCCAATGTGTCCATTCCATCATATCAGATAACAACATAATTAAGTCAGCACCATTAGTATAAATGTTATCAGCCATTTCTAATGCTTTTGATGTGTCGCCTGATAAAATGGTTTCCATAAAATCTACAACAACATTCCGGTCAGCACGTTTTAACATATCCATCACAGATTGTTCATCAACATGACCGCCTGTTTGTGCAATAGCCTGGTCTAACAAAGATAATCCATCACGTACAGAACCATCCGCAGCACGGGCTAATAACTCGTTTGCAGCATCGGATAATTCAATCTTTTCTTGATTTGCAATCCACTCAAAATGTTTTTTTAATGTTTCCACAGGCACACGAACCAAATCGAATCTTTGGCATCTTGACAATATGGTCACAGGTACTTTGCGGATTTCGGTGGTTGCCAAAATAAATATAACATGTGCAGGTGGTTCTTCCAATGTTTTCAATAACGCATTAAATGCCGCGGTTGATAACATATGAACTTCGTCGATGATGTAAACTTTATAACGACCATTGGTTGGACGATACTGTGCGGCATCCAAAATATCACGAATATTATCAACCCCAGTATGTGATGCTGCGTCAATTTCCATAACGTCAATATGTTGTCCTGCTGCAATAGCACGACAATTTTCACACACACCGCACGGTGTTGCCGTTGGGCCGTCTGATGATAAACAGTTTAATGCCTTGGCCAGAATACGTGCAGTACTGGTCTTTCCAGTTCCGCGAATCCCGGTAAAAATATATGCATGCGCAATGCGCCCCGTATTAATTGCGGTCGTTAAAGTTTTAACCAAAACATCCTGACCAATCAGGGAATTAAAGTCCTGACTACGATACTTGCGTGCTAATACTGTGTAATTGTTATCCATGATTATACTTTCCTTTGGCAAAAGAATACCAAACAAAAGTAAAATTTCAACAAATAAAGTAAAATAGTTTTAATTCAGATTTGTGATGAAGTCAGGAAAACCAATTTCTTCTTCTTCGTCTGTTTTTGCCACGGAATCTTCTGATGCGTTTTTCTCTTCGGCTTCAACTTCTGCCTCAGCGGCAGCAACCGCAGCAGCCTTTTCCTTGGTATCACGCATAGAATCAATTTTTTCCTGTTCGGCATTTGTCATACGAACACAATGTTCTGCTGCCTGTAACAAACGTTCACGTTCGATTTCGTCTGATGTGGTACGTGCTTGGTCTGTTAATTGTTTGCGGCGAACACGCCATTTATGACAACGTTGAATCATCAACCCAACAGAAGACTGATTTTTTTTATTTTGCATGTTTTTTCTTTTATAATTTTTTTATTTTTAGGAATACCGGTTGACACAATATATTTTTTCAATCAACCAACAACATCAATAATATAAATCATCTTAAAACTGATTGCAATATTTTTTTTCTATTGCTAACCTATCATATATAAGAGAGACAAGAAGGGTACAGCATTGCGCCAAGAGAGAGGAAATTTTTTATTACAAGCCTTGCTAGCAATATCTTTGCTGTTTGTTTTTATGCCGGTTTTAACAAATCGTCTGATTGTAAATGATATAGATGCCAAAATGTATTCTTCGGTACATCAAATTGATACCGCGCAGACGGCTGCTCGTATTTTTATTCGCGAAAATGTTGATACTTTACCGTATGGCCAAACCGTAATACATGGTACAGATTTTTCAGATGTTTTGGAACCATATGGTTTGCCACTGGGTTTTATACCACGTACCGCGTTTGGTCAAGATATTCATTTGATAATAAATAAAGATGAAACAGGTGTCGGGGGCAGTTTGATTGTTGATGGTGGACAACTGACAAATATACAAATTGCAGAAATGGTTCGCAGAATTGGCTTTTATGCAGAACGTACAACTACGGGTTTGGCTGTGGGGGTTCCGTTGAACACATTGTATCAAGAGGTTGTTCGTCGTAATGAACCAGATATAAATAATTCTGCATTTTTAACAGATTTAGATATGAATGATTTTTCAATAGAAAATACAGATAAAGTTATCGGACATAATTTGGTTTCTGAAACAGCAAATTTTGATACTTTGAGTATAACAGGCAGTGAAGCAGAACGAAATTCTAAAAACAAAATAAAAATATTAAATTCAGATAAAAGTATTTTTCAATCAAAATCCGGTGGCTCGGCTTTGGCTTTGACACGTGGTTCGTTAAAGGCAAAAAATGTATTTGGAAAAACGGTTGCGCAATACGGCAGTACAGGGAATTTTGAATCCGATTCTGCATCTGTATATTCGTTTGATATGACCGCTGGGCGTACTGGGTTTACTGGACCTGTGTCTTGGGATGTACGTGGTAATCTGGAAACAGAACATATCGTACTGGGGATGGAAAGATTAGAGGTGGGCTCTTACTTGAATGTTAGTGGCGGTCAAGATGTATATGTAAGTAATGATTCTGGTGCTATATCATATAATTCATCCAGTGGTATATCTGTTGGTGATGTTATTGCTGCACATATTACATTGCGCGACCAAACATCCAAGGCATTAAATGCTGGTGATACTGGTGCTGTGATTGTTGATATTCGACCGGCCAGTACAACGGTGTTGCCTGATGTACGTGTATCAGGTATAAACAACGATGGTTATGCGATTTTAAAGTATCCTAAAAAAGATAGTGCCGAAGTTGTGGATTGCAAATCAATAATATCTGGTCTGGGCGAAGTATATAATTCCAGTTCTTTATCGCAACACATAATATGCGAATATTTATTTTGGGCAAGACTAGAACAAAGAATCAATGCAAAAAAATGTTTAATGGCAGGTGGCAGTGACTGTATCTAGGACGAAAATTTTTGATAATTCAATGCGTGGTGCATCGTTGATAGAGGTTGTTTTGGCAATATCTATTGCTGCTGTTGCTGCACCGTTTATGTATAAACAAATTGAACACACATACAATGATATAGAAAATATATCTGTGGCACAAAAAATTGTTGATTTACAAGATAACGCACTAAACTTTGTGCGTACACATCAAGAAAATTGGGATGATGTCGCAGAAATACAATTAAGTAAAAAAGAAATAAAAGAAATATCGCCACTGATATCCAGCGGGTTTATTGATAAACGACAATTTCGCGGAACAACAATTACAGATGTTTATTTGGCTTTTGATATATCTGATTCTGCGGTCAGAACAAATCAGGTTGCGCGTCAAATTGGAACAAGTGCCGCTGTTGTTGGTGATGATGGAATTGCGTATGGTACTGACTGGGCTGTGTCTGGACCGGAATTTAAACCTGGAAATTTGATATATCGTATATCGCATAATTTTGCAACCCAGGACAGAACAAACTTTTTGCATCGTGGTGCATCTGATACAATTTTACCATCAAATACATCGCTAAGTAGTAAAGGCAAACAAGACCAGGATAAAGATTTAATTAAAAATAATCTTAATGCTATGTTGCGCAATTTAAATATGGGTGGTAAAGATTTGTTAAATGTTGGAACGCTGGATACAGATTCTTTGACCGCTAAAAATGTAAATGCAACATTTATTAAATCAGACGATGTTATTGCGGATTCGGTATATTTTTCTTCTGGTGCAAACATCCAAGGTAACGATGCAACCATAGATACTATTCGTGCGCTGGGGGATATCAGTGGTTTTCGTAATATAACAGCCAATACTTTGAACGGTAATACTTTCAGTAATTCTGGATCGGTTATTACAGATCGTGCAACAATAAAAAAATCTATCAGAATTGGTAATTTGTTTAAATTAAAATCATCTACTACCAGAACAATAAATTCTTTTACTGCGGTATCTTCAAATTCAGTATATGTCCCATACGTTACGGCAACAGATATAACATTTTATGGCGATTTCGGGCTAACTGTTTCGGGTGAGTTATTGATGTCCAGAACACCACCATTAAAAATAGGTAATTGGAGTTTCCCATCAACCCAAATCCCCAGTTTTTCTACATTAAAACTGGGTCGCGCAAAAATTTCAACCACGCCAGATAAATCAGAATTCAGTGCAATAATGTCTGCTGACTGGCAAACAAGACAGAGTTTGGAACAATAACAAATGAAAATGATGTTTAAATCTTTATCAAAAAAACAACAAAGTGGTAATATGCTAGTAGAACTGCTGTTAAGTGTTGCTTTGGCGATGTTAATAGTTCCATTTGTGTTTAAATATCAACGTAATGCCATAGAACGTCGTGAAAATATAGTTGTGACACAACAAATGCAAGAAATCCAAGATGCTTTGGAAAGATATATTATTGACAATCGCGAGGTTATGTTAAAACCGTATGGTCGCCATATTACGCGTGTTGATATTTCAGAGTTAGAAAAATACGGATTAAATGATGAAATAATAAACAATCCAGATAATCAGTACCAGTTGCGTATATTAAAATCCAAAGACTTTAATGGACAATCAACATTACAAGGTGTGGTGGTGTACGCATCTGATAAAATAACCCCGTTCAGAACCAGACAAATAATAAATATGGCTGGTGGACATGTCGGCTTTGTCGAAGGAAACCAGGCATATGGTGCAAATGGTACATGGCAAACAAGTGTTGCTGATTTAGGAATAAGTGCCGGCGATGGTATTGTCAGTACAACAACCATCAGTCGAGATAATGCTTTATACTTATGGCGTGTGCCTACTAAAAATGCAGATGATGCAACTATGCGGTCATCATTGAATCTTGGCTTACACGATATTTTAAACACCAAAGATATAAGTTTCGTAAGTGGTGAATTTAATGAATTTTTAACAATAGGCAAAACTGTAACCAGAAATTTGGTTTTTGATAATCGTACAACTATCGATAGTGAATTTTTTACCAAAAGTGCAACTGTGTCGGGCAGTTTAACATCGGATTCCAGAAACTTTGAAATAACAGGCCGATTGTCTCTGACGGATACAGGTAAATTTTCATCGTTTACAACAAATAATTTATTGGTCACAAATTTAACTTTACCAAGTTTAACCATAGAAAATCCAAACAGCGAACCTGTTATATTGACAGTAAACGGGTCTATAAAAATGCGTTACGGCAGAATAGACGCGATGCATGTCACTGTTGGATATGCGGGGTCGATAACACCACGTTTAACTGTGGCAAACAGAATTTATGATGCATCAAATCCGCAATATTATTGGGACGCAACAAAAGGCGAAGCGAATTTTTCTGATTTATACTTGGCAGAATTAAACAGAATGATAGGATACATTCCAAAGTCAGAATTTGATACATCGACTGTGGCTGGGCGACGTATCAGTGCAATTGCCAGTAATGCAAATGCGACTGTTGCCGATTATTTAAAGGCTTTAAACAATATTGCTGCCGAAATTAGGGCAAAATATAGTTTGTTGAAATTGCAATAATTTGTGGTATAAAGGTATAGAAATGAAAATAAAATGTGATTTTTGTAAAACAGAATATACAATGAGCAAGATTCCAGCAATGCCGGTAAAATGCGCAATTTGTGGACATACCTGGATGGTTAAAACCCCCAGCAAGAAAAACCAATTGTTTGTATTTTTGGCTGCATTATGCGCATTGTTGTCTGCAATAATCTTTACAATTGTTGTTGTAATGCATTATCGTTCTGATTCAACTTCTAAATCACCATTGATTGCATCTATTGTTAAAACAGAATTGGCGCCAGATGGCAACGGTGTAAATCATTTTATTGTGTCAGGGATAGTCGAAAATGTCAGTGATGAAATTTATGGTGCACCAAATATAATACTTATGACATATGGTGCTGACGGCAAACAGATAAATTCATCAGAACAATTTAATCCGCCTGTCACGTTATTGGATGCTGGGGCGCGTGCTGGATTCGTTTATACTTTACGTGCGCCATCGGCTGGTGTTAAGAAAATTGTGGTCAAATTGGGGGATTTTGAAAAATGAAGAGAATAATTGCCATATTATCTGTCTTACTATGTATGCCTGCATTTGCTGACGATACATCGGCACCGATAACACCGCGTATCAGTTTGTTTTCTACAACGGTTGATTGGCAGGGTGTCACAGGATTGCAATTGGCACAATACACAGGACATTTTACAGGACGTGACAAATCATTGGTAAAAAACGGTTTGGTTTTATATTACCTGGATTCTTTCCCTTGTTATGGCGAGGCAGACAGTGTTCGTTTATGGATTTCGCCAATGGGTGAAACGATTGGTAAATTGCGTCTTGTTTGCGTGCACAGTCCGACCGAGGTTAAATTTGCGTGGCGTAATGCGCCCCAGGATGCTGAACAATCAGAAACAACGGGGATTTTAACTTGTCCTGTCAGTGGCGATTATGATTTAGAAATAAATTTATCAAAATGTACCCGTGGCCCAGATTGGAAAGAATATAAATAAGGAATTTTTATGCAACGTGAATTTATTGTGGGTGACCCTGATGTTGGATTACGATTAGATAAATTTCTGGCTGCCCAAATGCCCGAATTTTCACGCAGTGAAATTCAAAAGTTCAGTGTTTCGCGCGGTGGTGCATCTGTAAAGTTTTCTGACAAGGTGCGTTTGGGTGAAATGTATGTTGTGATTATTCCCGATACCCAAAAAAATACGGTTGCTGCTGATAATACATCGTGTGATTTTGATTTGGATATTTTATACCAAGATGACGATATTATCGTGATAAATAAACCACGTGGTGTGGTTATGTACCCGTCCGCAGGAAATAAAACGGGAACATTGGTGCAAAATTTATTATCGTATACTCAATTGGCCTCGTTGGGGGGTGATGTTCGTCCAGGTGTTGTTCATCGTTTAGACAAAGATACATCAGGTGTTATGGTTTTTGCAAAAACAGATGCGGCATATCGTGAACTGGTTAAAATATTTTCTACCCATGATTTGGTTCGTAAATATGATGCGTTTGTTTGGGGTGTCCCCAGCTGGGAAGGTGCGACCATAACTGGTAATATTGCACGTTCTTCACGAAATCGTCAAAAAATGACAATGGTAAAGTCCGGTGGTAAACCCGCCACAACCGAGGTGAATGTTATTGATGTTTGGACGCGTGTTGGTGTGTCGCATTTCAAGTGTAATTTACTTACTGGCCGTACACATCAAATCAGGGTTCATTTATCAGCGCATGGTTTTCCTGTTTTATGTGATCCGGTATATGGTCGTGGAACAACCAGATTTGGCAGTGTTAAAAAACCCGAATTATTAGAATTCTTGAAAACGCATAACGGACAAATGTTGCATGCGTCTTATTTGTCTTTTAAACATCCGATAACCGGTCAAACAATGACTTTCAAGGCACCTTTGCCGGATGATATGTGTGAACTTCGTGAAATATTAGAAAATGCATAACTAACTCATTATTTTCTCTTTTATTTTTTTCATAAATATGATAAAATAAATTGAAAGTATAGGAGAATGGAGATGCATTTTTTCAAAAATTCAGTCAGTTTTATCGCAGTAATGTGCGTGTTTGGTGTGGCTTGTGCTGCAACAACCGGTCGTGTTGGTGTTGTGTCGACATCCGGGGCGATGCGTCGTTTGCCATCGTTGTCTAATGTTATAAAAGCGACATCTGGCGGTACAGTTGCCACTGCTACCACCACCAGTTCATCAACCGGAACCAGTTTGTTATCTGATACAGATTGTATTGATAACTATCGTGATTGTATGAAATCTGAAAATGCTTGCGGTTCTGATTTTGAAGAATGTACAACAAATGTGTTGTTCCATGGTCATATGTCTGAATGTTTCAGTACATTGTATCAATGTTCTCCGAATGCAATTGACAAATTATTAGGAACAAGCAATTTATCTGCATTATCCAATGTTGATTCATATGTTTCAGACACCAATAATGCCGAGGTTGCACGTTATACATATCCAACCGATGGTTCAATAATGGGTATTGATATTATTGGTGCTGCGACCCGTAACAAATTATCAACTGCTGACTGTGTTAAAAAATATAAAAGATGCTTAAACAAAGATAATGTTTGTGGCGAAGATTTTGAATTATGTACCAGCGACGAAGAATTTAAAAAGCAGGCAGCAATGTGCGATTCCACATTGGCACGTTGTCAAAAAGAAGGCTTTCAACAATTGTTTGGCGAGGCTATAACAACAAAACCTGCACATAAAAAGTTAAAACCAAATGCCGATGGTGATGCACATAAATGGATAGAAGAAGGTGCTGCATTGGCGGCTGCAAACGCGGTTAACACTTGTTACAAGGTTGTTGATACATGCTTTGCAAATGCATGTGCAAAAAACCCATACAGTTGTGTCGAAGATGTAGATTGGTCTGTGGTTAATTCCGCACAATCAATCGTCGAGACAGGTATAGATATTGATAATATTGATACGACGCGTACCGGAAAACAAATGGCAACGGATGTTCGTAAATTCTTCCGTGCGGCATGTACCGATACAATTGGCGCAAACCAATATTGCTATATGACATTTAATGACGGTAAAAAACCAACCAAGAAAGATTTACAAGACGAAGATTTACGCGAAGATGTATTTGGCGAGGCATACGCATCCCGCAGAACTATTTTAACAAACAAAGTCAACGAATTGGTTAAAAAGTTTGATACAACTGCGCGTAATAAATGTATTGAAACATTTAAATCTTGTGCTGTTCACTCTTGTGGTGGTGGTTCTGGGGCCGCATGTTATAGTCGTGTTTTCAGCGGCAACAATCAAAAAACAATCAATACCGAAAATAATAATGTTTATTCCGATATTGAAAACGGATGTGCTGCGGTTGTAAATACTGATGCAAATTGTCGTCATATGGCTGCAATGCAGGGTGCCGATACATATACATATGAAATGGGTGGCACAACTGATTCATTTGGAATTTTATTCCCAAAATACGATGGTTCGAACAGTATGTTACCAATCGTTGCGGCATTGAATGCTGATTTGTCCACATCATACAACGATGCTGCGATTGAACAGATGAAAAAACAATGTCAAAACGTTGTTGAAAACTGTGTCAAATCTATGTGTGGCAAAGATTTCAAAAATTGTTACCGTAATCGTAACGATGTCAGTTTGACTGTATACAATTCTGGTAATGATAAATTTGATAAATCTATGAACAAGGTTGGTGGTGTATTGGATTACGCAATCGTCCAGGGTTTATGTTCCAGTACTATCAGAAATGCAGACGCATGTGCCGAAAGTTTGGCAATTGCCAAGGTCGGTCTATCCGATGGTTCTGCTGACGTAACTGCTGGTTGGGGCAATTCAGGTAACATAACAACATTAAATAATGCGTGGCGTAATTCTGCATCTGCTGCTACATCGGATGGTTTGGTCCAAGAAGTAGATTCAAATGGTAACAAAATATGTGATTGTAAAGATGGTGGTACGGCTGTGTGTGGATACGAAAGTGGCGGTAATGTAAATTGTCAAACACCACACCGTGTGTCCAAAAGTACATTATTGGAATCTCAGGCTGTTGCAACATTATTCCAAGACATCCTTGGTCTCGTTGAACAAGAAGCCCAGGCTAAATATAATGCTAAATTGACCAAAGAACAAAATATTTGCTTGTCACAAAATACAGGTGCAAATCCAAATCCAACATTTGTTTGGGCAAAATTGACCGGTTCTAAAAAGGTACCAAGTGATTATTCATCAAATGGTTTGGGTACAAAAACGACTGTGGACAGCAATGATTTGTATGGTTCTTTCTGCCGTGTCAAGGTGACCTTGCAATCAGAAGACAGGGATGTCCAAACGCGGATAGCTGGTTCTGAAAATGCATATTTTGCAACTGGTGATTCATTCACTTGTGGATCATGGTTGTCCCAAGATGCATTGGATAATATTACCAAAAAAATTGGTGAAGATGCACGTAAGGAAGCCGGTGAGGGTTCTCAGAAAGACTTTAATACCAAGTTATGGACAACATTAGGTGTTGGTACGGTTGGCGGTATTGGTTCGTTTATCGGTATGAATGCATTACAAACCAACGGTTCATCTTTGGGTGGTTTGTTAAAGACAAATACGACATCCAATAAAAAGAAGGATGTGACCGAAGCACAAAAGAAAGCAGCCGAAGAATGCGTCGATTTAATTGATGGTAAAGATAGTGAAATCGGTGCAATGGCTTTGGTTGACACTGTTCGTTACATGGAAGCAAGTGATGCTAATGCTCAAACCGCAATGCAAACAGCACAACGCAAGGCCGAAGATGCCAGAGCAAAGGCATTGGCGGCTGGTGTTGATAAAGCAAGTAGTATGAGCTTTGCCGACAACAGAACAAAAACACAAACAAACGACAGTTATAGTTGGACAAACCAATCAGGTGCAAGAACAGCTGCTGCTGCATTAAAAGCAAGCGCTTTAACACAATTTGGTGGTGATGTTAACACTGGGTGTGTAAACATAACAGATACAACTATAAAAACTAACTGCAACACTGCACTGGGGTATATAGGTAATTTGCAAACTTGGGCAAATTCTTCAAATCCACAGTCATATTTGTCATCGGCACAAAATGCTGTGACTGGCTTAGCGGGGCTTGGATTAACATATAATCTGGATGGATATTATACCCATGACACAAATGCTCAACAAGTCTGGTCTGATACCAAGTTATTCGACAAATATAAAACAAACTTAAATACGTTGAGAAGCGAGTGTTTAGCTGTCAAGGATAGTTATGAAAGTGATTCTGACCGTAAATCCAGAATGACGAAAAACTTGATTGCTGGCGGTGTTGGTGCTTTGGCAACGGGTGCTTTGGCAAATGGTATTGTATCAACGGTTCAAAAGGCTAAATATGAAAGTGCCGAAAACGAAGCTGTCAAGAAATGGATGGAAAGCATTGGTTCAAAAATCCATTGCTATGTCGGTGGTCAAATGGTCGGTGACTTTGGTGATATCGTCAGTATTGATATTGATGAAGACTAATCTCGGACCAAAATATTAAACAACAAGGGGCAATTTGCCCCTTTTGTTATAAATTGAATATCAAATACCAGAATAGTAAATAAAACTTGCTTTTCAAAAAATAGAATGTATAATTTTTGGGCTTATATAAATTTATATAAATAAAAAGGTAAAAACAATGAAACAAGGAATTCATCCAGAATATCATGAAATTAATGTCACAATGACAGATGGTAAAACTGTAAAAATGTTTTCTTCTGTTAAAAAAGACTTGGTTTTATCAACCGATAATTTGAATCACCCAGCATGGACCGGTCAACGCAGTAATGTTGATACCAAGGGTCAACGTGCCGCTGATTTCAAAAGCAAATTTGCTGGCTTTAAATTTTAAGTTTAATCGCTTTTTTGACTGGGGGACAAAAAATGGATTTACTTATCAAGGGCTCTACGGAATTGAATAAAATGTTCGCGGCATTGGATAAAACGGCCAGTGGTTTGCGACACGATTTTGGCGAGGTTGAAAACCTCCAACAATCATTGCGTTCGGCTCGTGATTTCGTATCCAAGGCGTCTGCCAGAATCGAAGAAAGTATATTGAACGATTTGTTATTGGTTCGTCCATCGGCCGGACTTTTGACACCAAATATGTCGCGTGATGGTGATGGTCGTGACGAATTTGTTTTGGCAATATCTGGGGCTGCAAATTTTGTGCGTGCAAATCCAAATTTTGCTATATCTTTGGCACTCCGTTCAATGGGCGAAACAAAAATCGCACTTATTTATGCACCTATATTGAATAAATTATATTATGCAGAAAGTGATGCTGGTGCTTGCGAATTTTCGTCATTTCATTCTACCAAAATTCGTGTATCACAACTGACAAATCCTGACGATTTGATGATTGCATACAACACCAACAGCAATTCGCCAAAAATTGGTGATGTTCGTATATCTGGCTGTCCTGCATTGGATTTGGCATCAGTTGCGGCTGGTAAATTGGATGGATTTGTATCTGATCCGCTTGATTATGCCGAAATTGCAGCGGGCGAATTAATTGTGCGCGAGGCTGGCGGAAAAATATCAATGGGTGCAGAATTGATTGCCACAAATGGCCACATAGAATTGTAAGAATCTATATCGCCCAATCGGGCGATTTTTTATTTATATATTTTTGATACAAAAAATTGCAAATTGTAAAATCATATAATATAATTATCTGTATGAAGTTCAAAAAAATTTGTCGTATTTTCTTGAATATAATCTTCTGGTGTTTTACCGGTCTGGTCGCTGCGTTGGCGGCATTGGTGTTTATTTATGGTAATGATTTGCCTGATTACAAAAAATTAGCGACATATGCACCACCGGTTGCAACACGATTGTATGCATCTGACGGCAGTTTATTAATAGAATACGCCCAGGAACGTCGTGTGTTTATCGATTTTGCTGACATGCCACCACAATTGGTAAATGCATTTGTCGCAGCCGAAGATCAAAACTTTTGGACACACCCCGGTATTGATATCCAGGGAATTTTACGTGCAACATTAAACAATGTTATGCGTGCTGTTGGTTTTAATACTAAATTTTCTGGCGCATCTACAATAACACAACAGGTTGCTAAAAACTTCTTTTTAACATCGGACAGAACCATATCGCGCAAGGTCAAAGAGGCTATATTGGCATTGCGTTTGGAACGTTCTTTTTCAAAACAGCATATTATGACCCTGTATTTGAATCAAATATTCTTGGGGGCGCGTGCATATGGTGTTGGTTCTGCGGCATTGATGTATTTTAATAAACCGGTAAAAGATTTAACATTATCAGAATGTGCGTTTTTGGCATCTCTGCCCAAGGCACCAAACAACAGGGACAAGGCCATAGACCGTCGTAATTATGTGTTGCGTCGTATGTTGGATGAAGGATTTATCACCAAAGAGCAGGCAACCGCCGCAGCTGCCGAAGAATTAAATATAAACAGTGGATTTACCGCCCAAATGGAAGACACTTTCCAATATTTTGCCGAAGATGTTCGTCGTCAATTACTGGAAACCATTGGCCGCGAAGATTTATATAACCAAGGTTTATACATCAAAACAACGATTGTCCCAGAATATCAACGTGCGGCCAGTGATGCGTTAAATAAAACACTGGATGCATATAATGCCGGTCGTACAGGAAACGAAAAATTACAGGGTGCAATTATTGTTATGAATCCATACACAGGACGCGTTTTGGCTATGTCTGGCGGTCGTTCTTTTGCACAAAGTTCATTTAATCGTGCAACCCAGGCTATGCGTCAAATTGGCAGTACGATAAAACCATTCGTTTATTTGTCTGCATTGGAAAAGGGTATGTCGCCCGAGGCGATATTGTTAGACGCACCAATTGTCGGTTGGAAAGATGCACAAACAGAATGGAAACCTGAAAATAATGATAAAAAGTTTTTAGGCGATGTTCCATTGCGTTTGGCTTTGGAAACATCTCGTAATGTTCCGACAGTTCGTTTGGTGGAACAAATTGGGGTTCGTGACGCGATTGATGTTGCAAAAAGATTCGGTGTTTATCCTGAAAGTATGCACGATGTAAATTTATCTATGGCATTGGGGTCTGGGGAAACGACTTTACAGAATTTGGTATCGGGGTATTCTGCATTTGTAAATGGTGGCCATGTTGTAAAACCAAAACTGGTCGATTATGTCCAAGACAGATATGGTCGTACAATTGACGGTTCGGATACTAAAATAGAAAAATGGAACGATGGTATGTTGCCACCACCCGAAGATGACATGGGACCGGCTTTGTCCGACCCACAAAGTTTATATCAATTAATATCAATTTTACAGGGTGCGGTTGAACGTGGTACCGGTCGTCAGGCTATGGTTCCGGGGCATACTATTGCTGGTAAAACTGGCACAACAAATGATGTCAAAGATGCATGGTTTATAGGTTTTTCTAAAAATTTAATTGCTGGTGTATATTTAGGTTATGATACGCCACGTCCTTTGGGTAAAGGAACGGGGTCTTATACAGCGGCACATGTATTTTCTGATTTTATGACGGTTGCATTGGCAAACCAGAAAAATCAGCCGTTTTCGGTTCCTGATGGATTACATTTTGTGCGTGTAAATCGTGCAAATGGTGTTGCTGCAACACGTGATCCAAATGGTGTTATAATTACCGAGGCATTCAAGGCAAATCAGGGACCAAATGTACCCGATGTTACCGAAACAGTTGTTATAACTGTTGATGGTGAAACAATCAAGCAATCTGCGGCTCCCCAGGTTGGTGGTGTATTTTAAATTATTTTTTCTGTAAATCAGTTTGTAATGAATACATTTTGTGGTAAAATGTCAGTGATAGGTTAAGGAGTTTTTTATGCTGACAGATTACTTTTTGGCACATGGTGCATATGTTTTTGCAAGTGGTTGGGCACAATTCGCGGCGGCATTTGGTTGCGCATTTTTGATTATGCTGTTTTGTGGTCGTGGGTTTATAAAATGGATGCATCTGTGGCAAAAAAAAGGTCAGCCAATTAGTGAAAATGTACCAGAATCTCATCGTGCAAAAGCAGGCACCCCAACAATGGGCGGTATTTTAATTTTGATTGCTGTATTGGTTGCATCTGTTTTATTTATGCCATTGTTTAACCAGGCTGGTTGGATTGCATTGTTGGCACTTGTTATGTTTGGTTTGTTGGGATTTGTTGATGATTATAAAAAGGTGACTTCTCAATCTAAAAAAGCGGCAAATGGGCTCAGTCCTTCATTTAGATTGGCTGCCGAGGCTTTGTTTGTTGTGATTTTGGTGTATTTAATAAATAAAACTATGCCACCATATGTGCCAGATATGTCAATTGTAATTGGTTCTTCTATCTTATGGCCTTTGAATTCGTGGACACTGGGCAGTGTATGGGGAACCCCGATAACGTTGGGATTTTTGTATTATATATTTGGTTATTTTGTTATTTGTGGCAGCGCCAATGCGACAAATATCACAGATGGTTTGGATGGAATGTTGTCCAAATTATACTTGCCGGTATTAATTGTTTTGGTTGTTGCATTATACGGTGCAACCAGAATAGGGTTTATGGACAGTGTTGTATTTTTACCAGCAGCCAGCAGTTTATACGCACCGTTGGGGGCAATGGCTGGGGCGGTTTTAGGATTTTTATGGTATAATTCCAAACCTGCATCAATTTTTATGGGTGATGTGGGCTCGCTTGCATTGGGTGGTTTTATGGGAACGGTTGCAATGTTATTAAAATCAGAAATTATAATGGGAATTGCTGCCGGTATGATGGTTTTAATTTTGTTATCTTCATTTACCCAAACAATGTATTTCAAAATTACACGCAAAATAACAGGTACAGGTAAACGTATATTTTTGCGTGCACCATTACACCATCATTTTGAAGAATTGGGTTGGACCGAAACCAAGATAGTGGAACGCTTTTTTGTGTTATCTATTTTGTTTTCAGGGGTTGCATTGGTTTTATTAAAATTTGCATAAAGGTAGAGTGATATGGCGGTTATACAAGAAGTTGCACGTCGTACAGATGATAGTCAACTGACGGATTGGTATTTTGGTACGGACAGATGGCTGTTATTGTATGTTGGTATAATGATATTTGTTGGTATGATTGCTGCAATTTCTACGGGCAGTGCTAATTCTATTCGTGTGCATGGTGCACTTCCTTGGTATCACTTTTTTGTAAAAATGTTTCCTTTTTACATTGTAGGATTGGGAACATTATTTATTACCAGTATGTTTAATAAAAAATGGGTGCTTAAGCTTGCTTGGTTAAACGTTATAATATGTTTGCCATTATTGTTATTTACATTTGTTCATCCCCAGGTTGTTAATGGTTCTGCACGATGGGTCGTAATGAGTGGTATAAAATTAATGCCGTCTGACATTATGAAACCGGGATTCGTAATAATTACAGCTTGGTTTTTAACGCGTATGAAAGAAAAATATGGTGATAATATTTTCTTGAATAAAGAAGCATGGAAATTTACATGGACATCTTGGTGGCCGTATGTGTTTACATTTTGTATGGTGTTGGGAATAATGTTTAAACAGCCCGATATTGGAACATCTATTTTGTATTTTTTGGTGTTGGGAATAATGTTGTTTGTTGCGGGATTGCCTAAAAAGATACTTGTAATATTTGGTGGTATATTTGTTGGTGGTGGCATAGGTGCATTTTTATTTCATCATCACGTACATCAACGTGTTATGGATTTCTTTAAACCATTGGATCCATTCAGCCAGGTTGGATACGCTGTAAACGCAATTCGCCAAGGTGGATTATTGGGAATGGGGGACGAGGCTTTTGCTGCTGAAAATTTGCCAATGGCAGAAAATGATTTTGTGTATGCTGCCCTGGTCGAAGATTTTGGTGCGCTGGCTGGTTGTGCGTTGCTGTTTTTGTTTATATTGGTAATAAAGCGTTTGGTTGGGTCAGCTGCCCAGGCACGTGATAAATTTGTATTATATGTGGTCACAGGGACAACGGCATTATTTTCTGTGCAGGTTTGTTTGAATTTGGCAACAACATTACACGTAATGCCACCAAAAGGGATGACATTGCCATTTATTTCATTTGGGGGCAGTTCGTTCTTGGGATTTTGCCTGCTGTTCGGATTAACACTGGCATTGATTCGCGAAGACAAATGGAAATAAACAAATGAACAAAGACATAAAAAAAACGGTCATAATGACCGTTTTTTATTAATTTGATAATTTGTTTAAATTTATCCACATTTAGATTCTTCTTAATATTTGCAATATACTTATCTCATGCTATAATTATATCATAAAGGTAAGGGTTTATAAAATGAAAATATGGATAGCAACAGGTGGAACCGGGGGACATGTTTTTCCTGCTATGGCGGTGGCCAGCGAATTATCATCTCGGGGACATAAAATTACAATATCTTGTGATGGCCGTACTGATAAAATGGTTCGTGATTCTGCACCTAAAAAAAGTCGAATTGTACATATTTGGGCGTCTGGTGTTGGCGCCAAAAGTCGCCTTAAACAAATGTATGCTTTGTTCAAAATAGGTGTGTCTGCAATTGCATTGATATTAAGGTTTGCGTTTGTGCGTCCAAATCGTGTTGTTGCATTTGGTGGGTATGCGTCCGTTCCAGTTGTGTTTGCTGCACATATATGGAAAATACCGACATTCCTGCACGAGCAAAATGCAGCAATTGGTCGTGCAAATAAATTTGCTATGCGCTGGGTAAAAACATTGATGACCAGTTTTCCGACTGTATCTGGTATGCCCAAAAATACAAATACAAAAATTGTTTATACAGGTCTGCCGGTGCGCAGTGATTTTTTAACTGTTGCTGGTGCTGAAATACCAAAGTCCGGACATTTATTGGTGACTGGCGGTTCATTGGGGGCACAGATATTGGATGATGTTGTGCCGATGGCGATTGCATCTATGAAAAATAAAAAAATATTTGTGACACATCAGACCAGACCAGAAAATGTTGAAAAATTGCAACGATTTTATGCTGAAAATAAAATTCATGCAAATGTGTTGTCTTTCATTCGTGATATGGCAACAGCGATAAAGGATGCAGATTTGGTTATTGGACGCAGTGGCGCCAGTACCGTAATTGAATTAGAAACAATCGGCAGGGCGGCAATATTGGTTCCATTAAATATAAATCCAGACCAGGCAGCCAATGCCGCAGCATTTGCAAAACTGGGTGGTGGATTTGCGATTGAACAATCTAAATTTACAGAAAAATGGTTGGCATCCACATTAACAGAGTTGTTTGATAATCCAACCAGATTAGAAAAAATGGCAAAAAAATCATTAGTTGAAAATTTGGCAGCACAAAAAATCGCCGACACAGTAACAAAATAAAAATAAACCGCCGAAATGG
>CAMOTP010000013.1 GCA_946625925.1 uncultured Alphaproteobacteria bacterium
AGAATATGTCATAACATCCTGGCGGCATAAATCACAAAAATGTGTAATACCGTCCGTTGCCACAATGTCTTTGGCGGTGCGACCTTGCTTTTTTTCAACCGAAGCCTCAGCGGGAAGCCCATGGCAATCCCACCCCAACGCGCGTTCAACATATTCGCCGCGCATGGTGTGATAACGACAAACCATATCTTTGACAGCCGATACCCCCAAGTGTCCCCAGTGTGGCAAACCATTTGCAAACGGTGGTCCATCATAAAAAGAAAAAGGATGGCCTAGTTTTGTTTTATTTAATGATTTATGAAATGTATCATCACTGCGCCAAAACTCTATCATTTGGTGTTCTAGTTCAGAAAAATTTGCCTTTGGTTCTGTTTTTGGGTATGCCATTTTATATTTTCCTTGTGTTTTATTATATTAAAAAAAGGCGCCTATGCGCCCCAGCCCCCGCCAAAGCGCAGTGCCAGTTATTTAATAATAATTATTTCTTTTTTGTTCATGATTGGCATTTTAATATATGTTTGTATTGATTTCCAGTTTTTTTTACAAAAAATTGACATTTGTACGTGTTGTGCTATGTTTTTAATATATAAAGGTAAAAAATGAAAAGACGTTCTGTTATAAAAATAGAAAATTTTTTATTAACAAATGCTGCAACACTTGGTGTTTTTGCTTTGTCTTTTATATGTTCTTGGGCAATACCTGTACACAGTTTTGTTGATGCACGCAAGGCAACAAAAGATAATCCGCGCAGATTTGGTGCGGTTTATTCCAATAGTTATAATGCACACGTAAGTGAATTAGCAGAAAAACCACTAAAAACATATGTAAAATGTCGCGAACGTGGAAAACAACGTTTAAAAGAATTTGATAGAAAACAAAGATAAAAAAACCGGTATTTGCCGGTTTTTTCTGGGTCCCGCAAAATTTCGAAAGAATTTTGTGGGTATAATCCTACCGGCATTTGCCGGTGTTTTATTTATGGTGCCGGAAACAGGATTTGAACCTGCGACCCCCTCATTACGAATGAGATGCTCTACCAGCTGAGCTATTCCGGCATATGCGCGTATAATAACTAATAAACTAACAACTTTCAAGCGTTTTTATTTTGTGTAATATTCTTTTAATTGCTGGGTTAATTGCTGTCTTAATTTAACAATTGTTCGTAATGCTTGATACTTTGGCATATCAACTGGTAAAAATTCGTCAGCATTTTTTAGTATGTTTTTACCAAACGTTTTTGTTAAATCACGTATTTCAACATCGGTTGGCATATCTTTATATGGGTCATCATATGGCTTGCCGTTTGCTTTATAATATACATCACTCCATATATTATATGCATCGTTTCTTCCAATTGATTCATCCCATTCGCCATCATATACACGAATATAAGTGTTATCAGATTTATTCGTTTGTCTAATATCTATATAACCATAATAATCACAAACTAAATAACGACCAAATTTATATTTTGTTCCATTCTCGGATTTTTCTACCTGAACATCATTATGGCGTAAATCGTAATAAATTCTTTTTTTATCAGATTCTTTCATTTGTATTTCCTTACTTATGGGATTTTATTTTGCGTAATACAACCATAATGCCAGCCGGTGTCATACCAGGGATGCGTGATAATGCCGCAATGTTTTCAGGACGCGTGCGCGACAATTTTTCAATCAATTCATTGGTCAGTCCAGGTAATCCTGAATAATCCATATTATTGGGAATTTTCATTTCCATATCACGTATGTATCCTGCCATTTCACGTTCGTTGCGTGCAATATATCCAGCATACATTTTGTCGTTTTCTTTTATTTCGTTTTCGTGTATTGAATACAATTTTTCATAATCATCTTTTGATATTAAACCTAAATCAACACCGGTTTTTCCCAATCGCGCCACCGCATTATCTGCACGCAGATTTAATCTGTATTCTGCACGCGATGTAAACATACGATATGGTTCATCCACCCCCAAAGTTGTTATATCATCAATCAAAACACCAATCATAGAATTTGTTCTGTTTAATTCCAAAATTCCCAGATTCAATGCATGTGCTGCGGCATTTGCGCCCGCAACTAAACCCTGGGCGGCGGCTTCTTCATAACCTGATGTACCGTTTATTTGGCCTGCAAAAAAGAGTCCAGATATATCTTTGGATTCCAATGTTGTTTTTAATTTACGCGCATCAATTGCATCGTATTCGATTGCATATCCATAACGTGCAATCCGTGCGTTTTCCAGACCTGGGATAGTATGAATCCATAAATCTTGAACATCTGCACCAAAAGATGTTGAAATGCCATTTGGATAGATTAAATCACTATCTAATCCTTCGGGTTCTAAAAACACATGATGCGATAAATGTTCAGGAAAACGCATAACTTTATCTTCTAAACTTGGACAATAACGTGGTCCTGTGCCAACAATATCACCATTATACATTGGTGCTGATTTTATATTTTCACGAATAATGCTGTGTGTTTGTTCAGTTGTATGTGTGATAAAACATTTTTCATCATAATTATTATTTTTATCCCCAAACATAAACCAGTCATGCGGATTATCGCCAGGTTGTTCTTCTAGACCAGAAAAATCAATAGAATCACGATATATACGCGCAGGTGTTCCTGTTTTTAGCCGCATTAAATCAAAACCAGCATTGCGTAAGACCCCAGAAATATAAGTGTCGTTTTCTTGATAATTACCATCATCCATCAATCTGCCTGACGGAATTTTATCACCACCACGTGTAACCAGACCGCCCAAGAAAGTACCAGTTGTTAAAACAATCGCATTTGCATGGTATTTTTTGTTTACAATTTTATTTGTTAAATCTAAATCATCAACTTTTTCAAAAACAAGTGTTAACCCGGATTCTTTTTTCAGAATTTGCATAACAGCATTATGATATAAATTACGGTCTATCTGTGCACGCAAAGCCTGGGTTGCGGCACCATGTGATGCATTTAACATACGAAAATGAATACCAGCATTGTCTGCTGATGCCGGCATAACACCACCTAATGCCGCCATTTCGGCCACCATTTGCGATTTGCCTGGGCCACCAATTGATGGATTACAAGACATTGCGCCAATATCAGATTCACGCATAGTAATCAACAATGTGCGTGCACCACGACGTGCCGATGCAGCTGCGGCCTCGGTACCAGCATGTCCACCACCAATAATGATTACATCAAAATCTTGCATTATTAAAATCTGCCCATACCACCATTTATGTGAATAGTTTGACCGTTAATATAGGATGCTTCATCAGATGCCAAAAATACACAAGCATTTGCAATATCAACAGGTTTACCAAAACGACCTGCGGGTATTTGTTCCAAATATTTTTTCTTTAATTCATCAGGTAAAACATCTGTCATTGGGGTTTCAATAAAACCAGGTGCAATTGCATTTACTGTAATACCACGTGATGCCACCTCGGCAGCGATTGATTTTGTCATTGCAATCAAACCACCCTTGGATGCGGCATAATTTGCCTGACCAGGTCCACCAACAACCCCAACAATTGATGCCATATTTATAATACGACCCCAGCGTTGTTTCATCATCGGTATAATTGCAGCACGACAAGTTTTAAAAGCAGCACGCAAATTTGTATTAATAACATTATCAAATTGTTCGTCTGTCATACGCATCAATAATGTATCCGCAGTGATACCAGCATTATTAATCAATACATCAATTTTACCACATTGTTCAATGGTATTCATAACCAATTCAACACCAGCACCATCATCAGATAAATCACAAGGAATTTTTATAAAACCATCATCAAATTCAGAATTTAATTTGGCGATATTACGCCCAGAAACAACAACAGTTGCCCCAGACGATTTCATGGCGTGTGCAATTGCACCACCAATACCACCGGTTGCGCCAGTAATTAAAACAACTTTATTGTCTAAATCAAACATTTTTTTCTCCATGTTTTTAATATACTATTTCGCGTGCCATATTTCTTATTTTTTCTATGCGTTCATTACGAATTTTTTGGATGTCTTCAGGATACACAGTGTCTACAAGTTTACCATCGCTATCTAATATCTTGATAGGTGTCATTTGTTCGTTTGCACGTTGTTGCCATTTTTCAACCCCACCGTTGTTTATTTGTTTTTGGGTTAATATAACAGTTAACATTTTTGACATCAAAATTGGATCTTTCATCACCAAAGAACCACGAGGTGTATCCGATTTTATTTCTTGTTTGACCACAACAGGCACCTTTTTTTCAATATGAAATTTATTAACAAGGTAATATTCAATAATAACCAATTCTGTGTCTTTTTCTACAATCATAGGTTCATCAGAATTATCTTTTTTTGTTAATTGTATTACAGAATGTTTTTTCAATAAACTTTGTATTGAATCAATAACATCTTCTACAAAAACATTATTTTTTATACAAAACGCAACAACCGGACCTTTTTTAGATTTAATTTCAGCAACTTTACCGATATACATCTTATTATGATTGTATATTTTCCAATTCAAACCATCCTGTGATTTTTTTGTTTTATTATTTTTATCAGGGTCTTTTTCAAAATAATTGCGTTTTAATAAAACAGTTTTTTTACCATGTTGCACAGAAATATCACGTGCAAATTTTTTATATACAAATCGTGCAGATTGACGCGCAACATCCATACTAATTACAGAATTAGCAACAAAATCCACAGGTTTATCTTCATTTAACGGAACAATTACAATACCAACCAAAATACCATGCCAGTAAAAATCGTATTGTTTTTCAATATCATTTTCACATCTTTTACTTAATATACTACGAGTACCCATAACTTAAACCTCTAATTTTTTTACAATTATTTTATCTGTGGTGCGTGAAATTAACCCAGATAATACATTTCCCGGTCCAATTTCAGTTGCATCTGTGATGCCCATGTTTACCATTTCTAATACAGATTCACGCCACCGTACACCATGTGTTAATTGATAAATCAGTGCGTCCCTGATTTCATCTGGGTTATCAATCACAGAACATGTTTTATTTGAAATCCATTTTGATTGTGGTTTATGAATTTCAACTCTGTCAAATTCTGCACGCATTACATCAATAGATTTTTCTTGGGCACGACAATGAACCGGTGCAGACAAAGCAAGAGGCATAACACGTCTGGCACCAGCGGCCTTTAATTTTTCTGATGCAACCTCAACCCCGTCTTTTAATCCAGAAATCACAACCTGACCTGGGCAATTATCATTTGCCATATCAATTCCAGATTCTGCGCAAATTTCACGAACAACATCTGTGTCCAATCCCAACACAACCGATGTTTGTCCCATCCCAACCGGTACAGCTGTCTGCATCGCATTTCCACGTGCACGCAATAATTTTGCGGTATCGGTCAAACTGATAGCACCAGCCACACATAACGCGGTATATTCACCCAACGAATGCCCAGCAACATAATCAGCCAATGGCAATCCAGATGCGCGATACATTGCAACAGATGTCGCCATAATTGCAGGCTGGACATTACGGGTTAATGTTAAATCTTCCATTGGACCATTAAAAATAATATTCGATAACTTTTCGCCCAATGCATCATCAACCTCGTCAAATACAGCACGTGCATCAGCATTATTTTTATACAGTTCTGCACCCATACCGACAACCTGTGCACCTTGACCTGGAAATACAAATATGTTTGACATGTGTTTATCCTTTAATGAATGTTTATATATCTATCTAAAAACTTGATTATTTGCCAAGGAATCAAATTTGAGCTTCTAAGTAAATTTTTATCAACAACAATATCATTATCTGTTAATTTACGGCATTCAACATAGCGACGCGTATATGTTGTCCTGTCGCCAGTATTTGGATTTATTTGACCCAGTTCTTCAATTTCTCGAACACCACCAAAATATACGGGGGCATCTGCTGGTAATTTTAATTTATCAAAATCAAATATGTTGTTATATTTTTGTTTCAGGAATTTACGAACATCACGTGGATAAGTTAATTTGTCCGTAACAATAATATTAATTTTTTTACTATCTAAAACTACTGGTTTTTGATCTTGAACAGATTTTTTTGCCAAAACAGTTTTGGTTAAAATCAATTCAAAAGAATCATAGTTTAAAGAATTTTGCACAATATCACGCAGATTAAATATATCTGAAAACTGGCCCCTCTGACAGACAGCACCTTTTTTAATATTATATTCAAACACAACACCCAAACTAAAATCCATATAAAACTCCATGTTTTTCAAGAGAATTATAGAAAAAATATACGAAAAATCAAATATTAATCACTTGCGGACCGAAAATTCACAACCACAATAATTTTGACGGTAAAAGTCAGATTCGTGGTTGATTTGAACACGTAATTTTTCGTCCCATTTGACCGGTATATACGGAATTTTGCCACAGGATTGTTCTGCGGCTGCATCAACCTGATTTTGGTCTTTGAATCGCGACACCCCGAACACAGATGCAATCGCATTATAGCCATTTTTTATCGCAAATTCACGCGCATAGGCAAAACGAAATGCAAAACATTTACTGCAACGCAGCCCCCGTTCTGGCTCGTTCTCTAACCCGCGAACACATTCGCGCCATGCATCATGGTTGTAATCGCCAACAGCATATTTTACCCCCAGTGATTCGCAATATTTGATTTGTTCATTTAACCGTTTTTGATATTCAGTATCAGGAAATATATTTGGATTATAAAACAAAACAATAAAATCATCCACATTTGGGATATTACCGTCAGCCAACTGCTTTATTGCACCAGCGCTGCATGGTGCACAACAAGATGTTAATACAAGACGAATTTTATCGGCCATTATTTTTGATTTACCCCAAAGAAACTGAGAACGTTGGCAGGAACAACACCATTGCGCATCAAGTTTTTATCAACCTTGGTGCACAAAGACCCGGCACCAATTCTATCAATTTTCAGACAAGAACGTTTTTTCCCAACAATACGTGAACCCAACGTTTTTTGCATATCTAAACTCTGGCTATATTTAAAAACACGAATTTTTTGCCATGATTCATTTGTTGCTTTATTAATAATTTTTGCCAAACCTTCAATAGTCCCATTCCATCCTGTTGTATCAACAACAAAAATATCGCCACCCTTTGTTGTAACACGAATAGAATAAAATTGTTCTCTGATATGCCTTTGATCCATATTTTTAACCCTTATATTCATTTCCAATTTTTACTTTATCATCCAATTCAATAATTTTATTACCATCGTCACCAACACCTAATTCTTTGGCACTGCACATCATACCGTTTGATTTAACACCACCAACATTACGCGCAGCCAATGGTTTGTTTGTTCCAGGCAATACACAACCAACCGGTGCAAATACACCGACCATATTGTTTCGTACATTTGGTGCACCGCATACAACCTGCAATTTTTCGGTACCAGTATCAACAGTTAAAACATTTAAATCATCGCGTGATTCATGTGGTTTTACATTTATAATTTTAGCAACTATTGGAACGACAGTTTCTTTTTTTGCAGAATATTTTTCATTTATTTCTGCAACTTTATCATCATCAATTCGTTCAAATAAATTTTCAGGAATAATAAATTCTTCATTATCTGCTATTCTGCGTTCAAACGTATCAGGCCAAGACAAATCGTGTTTGCCACTGAATATATTTTTCATTTTTTCAGCAGTTGTTGGCATAAACGGTGCAGATACACGGGCGTACAAATCAATCAATTGAAAACATTCATTTAATACATCACGTGCCTCGGTCATTTTACCTTCTTTGATCAATGCCCAAGGTGCCGTTTCGGTCATATATTCATTACCAATAGCATACAACGAACGTAATGCCATAATAGATTTACGGAATTCACATTCTTCTAATGCGGTTGTTAATTCAGATAATTTTTCATTTATACGGTTTGCCAAATCTGTATCAAATTTAACATCAGCAGGAACATTTGTTCCAAAATTTTTAGCAGACAATTTGCATACGCGTGATACAAAATTACCCAACATACCATTTAAATCTTTGTTCACAATTTCTGCAAAACGGGTAACTGTAAAATCACTATCATCGGTTTCTGGTGCGGATGCCAACAATGCATAACGCCATGTGTCCGCAGGTGCGATAGTCAATGCCTGATCTAAAAATATTCCATTTCCAGTTGATTTAGAAATTTTTGCACCATTGAAATTCAAAAAGTTTTGACCTTTTAACACATCAACAGTTTTCCAATTATCGTCCATTGCCAATTCTTGTGATGGGAAAAACACAGAATGGAAAGAAATATTATCTTTGGCCATAAATTGGGTGTATTTGCAATCCGGGTTTTTCCACCAAGATTCCCAATTGTCTGTTGCTGCTTGGGAAATAGAAATATAACCCCATGGTGCATCAAACCAAACATAAAAAACCTTGTCTTCGAATCCTGGTTTGTTTACCGGAATACCCCACTTTAAATCGCGTGTGATTGGGTTGTCGTGTAATCCTTCGTCTAACCATTTATTTGCGATTGTAATTGCAGTTTTTGGCCATCCTGTACGTGAATTAACCCATTTACGCATTTTATCCTGCATTGCACTCATACGGAAATACAAATGTTTTGTTTCACGCATTTCAACAGGTGACGAAGGGTCAATTGCACTATGTGGGTTTATTAAATCTTTTGGGTCCAATGTTGCATTACATTTATCGCATTCGTTTCCATACGCACGTTCATATCCACATCGTGGACATGTTCCGATAACATAACGGTCAGCCAAGAATTTCTTTTCGTTTATTGAATATGGTTGCATAGATGATTTTTCATAAATCATCCCCATATTATCCAACCGTTCGAATAATTCATGAATCAGTTTTTCATGCAATTTAGTATGTGTGCGTCCGTACAAATCAAAAGACAAATTAAAATCACGCACTGCATCCAAATGTTTTGCACGGTATTTATCGACATATTCTTCGACAGGCATATTTTCTTTTAATGCCCCAACCTCGGATGGTGTACCATGTTCATCAGAACCACCAATATACAGAACATCACGACCCTTTGCACGACAAAAACGCGCATAAACATCACTTGGCAACAAACAGCCAATCAAATGTCCGATGTGCAATTGATTATTCACATACGGTAAAGCTGATGTGATTAAATACTTTTGTGTCATGCTTGGACCTCTTAATTTTTTATAAAAAAACGCCCGAATCTGGGGCGTCTTTTGAATAGTGGTGGGTGGTATTGGGCTCGAACCAACGACCTCCACGATGTCAACGTGACGCTCTAGCCAACTGAGCTAACCACCCAAAGCCCAAGTATTATAACAATAAAATTTTGATTTGCAAATAAAAACTGCCTGCTTTCGCAGGCAATTTACAAACAACCAAACGATGGTGGACGTTAAGGGACTTGAACCCCTGACCCTCTGCGTGTAAAGCAGATGCTCTAGCCAACTGAGCTAAACGTCCAACAAAGGTATTTTGATTATAGAAAAAATTTTTTCAATGTCTAGTGTTTTTATTTGTTTTATTAAAAATTATAAAAAACCGGCAAATGCCGGCTTTTTATAAATAAGTTTTTATTCCAAAAAGTATTCAACTGTTGCCACAACACGAACCTTTTTATTTATTTGTTGTGATTCGGAAGCGTTCGCATTATCGCGTGGCAATATTGAAAACACACCCTGGTTTGCAGAATGTATTTTACCAACTTTACTATCACTGGATTTTGCAAATTCTAATGCAGCCTGACGTGCATTTTTTGTTGCCTGTTCCAACATTTGTGGTTTGATATCGTTTAATCTGGTGAATATATATGAAATTGGTGAATCATAGCGATTTTCAAACACAACCCCAGAATTAATCAAATCACCGGCACGTGTATATGTTTCGGCAACGTTATGTACCTGATTTGAACGAACAGTCATAGATTTTGTTAAAATAAATCTTGATGTAATGGTTTCATTTCCACGATATGGATTTGCCATTAAATCATTGGTTTCTGTTCCGCCCAGTTCAATTTCTGAATCAGAAAATCCATTTTCATGCAAGAAATTTATAATGGCCGCGGTTTGATCTTCCAGGTTGTTTTTTGTTTTTACTAAATCATTACCTGTGGCGACGTATTTGATTTCCCATATTGCCAAATTAGCCTCGACATCTTGTTCTGCCAAACCCTTAACAGTCACAGCATTATAATTAAATTTAGAATGATAATAATAATATCCAGGGAAAAATCCCACAAACAACAAACCCAACGCGATAATCACTACATATAAATAAGATATTTTTTTCATAATTCTTTCTCCTTTTTTTGAACAATTCTATTCTTTTTAAAATATCAAAACAAGAATTTTTATTTCTGCCATTTGGATGCGGCCAGAATATAATCCATTGCTTTATTTATATTTAACTGACGTGGATATACACCCCGTTTCATCAATTTACCTTCGGCATCAATCCATGTTTCACCACGTAAATCTAAATTGAATTTGCTGACACTGTTTAAACACTCTTCTACATTTTTTGCAGATAATCCCCCCGAATATCCGGTTGCATGACGTGATGCGTATGCTGGGGCTGGCCAATTCTTGGGGGTAATGCCCGCACCATACGATGCATCGTTTAATATTGAAAATTCTGCATGTGTTTTATCCAAAGAATCTAAAATTGGTTTTGTTAATAAATTATACGGAAATATAATTTCATGTTGTGAAAAATATTTAATTAATTGTTTCATTTTATACACATCAAATTGTAAAGCAGTTCCGTCACCAATATTAAATTGCAATCTTTGAATCAACGGTGTGCCTGTTTGTGCATGTTTTAATTGTGTTAAATTTGCCAATTCATTTGGAATGTTAAAATTACATGCAGCATTACACCAATTAAAATTTACATGTAATGCAATATTTAATGGTTTTTGCATAGAATTAGACTTGTCTAAAATTTCACGCAACCAAATATTCCGTGCTGAATTACTTTTCATAGAAAATCCATCTGCCTGGATTCCAAATTCAACATTTGGTGCAGCAGTTAAAATCTTAATGGAATCATCCACACTAATATTTTCGCGTATATCGCTGACAGTAATATAACGAACATGCATTTTATCTCACCTTTTTTTGTTCCCAAGAAAGCGCATTGCGAATATATGCTGCTGCACGTTTTGGGTCAAATTTATCATCGGTTTTTAATCCGCCTTCGGCATCAATCCACACTGGGAAAACACCCGCAACATTTGAAATTTTATCCAAATTTTCAGATATGTTTTCAGGATTTAATCCACCAGAATACCCCTGTTGGTGAAATATTGGATATACAGGCGATTGCCATGCACTAGGTAATTTGCCACGACCACCGGATGCATCAAATAATAATTGAAATTTTGCACCTGCTTTATGCAATTGTTCCACCGCATTTTTTGTGCGTACATTATATTGAATAATAAATTGTTTGTCGTGATATTCATTATAATAATCAATCACTTTTTTCAATTTTTGTGCATCAAAATTTTCAGCCGTTTTTTGTGGCATATTTAATTGAATACGTTTAACAATAGGTTTGCAATGGTCATTTGTTGCATTAAAAAATGTTCTTAATGCATCCGGGATTTTCCCATTACAAATTTCATCACACCAATCATTATTTACATGAATGGCCAGGTTTTCATCGTACCCGTATAAAGCATGAAACAAATCTTTTATCCAATTATATCTTTCAGTACCAGGTGAAACTTTCCCGGGGTGCATTTGCACAGCAATTTCAACGCGGGGGTCAATATCCCACAAATCAAATAATTCACATATAGCATTATAATTTCGTGGGTCGCTACACGTAATGTATTTTATATTCATTTATTAATCCTTTTTGTTATTTAATCGCAGTTGCCCACATGCAGAACCAATATCGGTTCCTCTCTCTCGTCTTATGCGACAATGTATACCGTTTTTAATTAAAATATCTTGGAAACGATGCACTGCATTACCCGATGGTGATGCAAAATCACGTTCATCAACCGCATTCCATGGAATTAAATTCACCATACAGTTTTTACCAGTTAACAATTTTGCCAGCATTTCAGCATATTCTGGTGTGCAGTTATATAATTCTGTTTCGCCATTTTTTCCATTTTTGCCCAATAAAATATATTCAATCATTAACTGACGATTATGCAGTTTTGTAAATTCATCCGCCGCTTTTAATACTTCGGCAATTTTATATTTATTATTTATTGGCATAACCGTTGAACGTAATTCGTCCACCGGTGCATGTAATGAAATTGCCAAATTTATCGGCCTGCCCCATTTTATTAAATCATAAATTCCCGGGACAATTCCACATGTTGAAACAGTCATACGTCGCCAAGAAATATTCAAATCATGATTTGCACGTTCCAGAAAACCTATAACATTTTCTGTGTTTTGTAATGGTTCACCAGTCCCCATAACAACAATATGGGATACATCATTATTATTTGGATCGCCATTTGCATGAATTTGTTTTCCAGATTCGCAACCACGCAATTCCCATTGTGCAACCAATATTTCAGAAAATATTTCATCAACAGTTAAATTGCGTTTTAATCCCAGCAACGTACTGGCACAAAATTTACATCCCATTGCACAGCCTGCCTGGGAACTGACGCAAACAGAATTTCCATATGTTGTACGCATTAAAACGCATTCAATTTGCTCTTTATCATTTAATTCTAATAAAAACTTGGTCGTGTCACCATCCCCAGATACCAGTTTTTTTACAATTTTAACCGGCATAGTTTGTGCAACAGCATCCAGTTTTTCACGCAACATAACAGGTATGTTTTTCATAGAATTAAAATCTGGTGCACCACGATTTAACCAATCGCGAATTTGAGATGCACGAAACTTTGGTTCACCTAAATCTGTAATGAACTTTTGTAATTCCGCATCAGTCAAAGAAAAAAGAACTGTCTTCATAATTTATATCTATTGTCCTTGATAACAACAACAGCCTTGCGACGCAGTTGTTTTAATTGTTGTTCAGCCATAAACATTGCTTGTTTATATTCTGTACCTTGTTTTAATATTTTTTCCAATGTTGCATAATCTTTTGTTTTTTTAGAATTGCATATCAAAAACACAGATGAATCAACGGGTTTTGACCATGTAAGTAATGGCAGGTCTGTAACCGCATCACGTACTTCTTCGGATAATTCATAGTGTAATGCATCGAATTTTTGTGGTGTTCCACCCAAATTTTCTGCCATTTTTATTGCGTCATCACAATTTTTAGGTTTTTCTAATTTATCGATAACAGATTGTGGGACATCAAATAATCGCACCAATGTCATTTCCAAAGGTAATCCACGCGTTTTTGCAATTTCAGTACGTTCAGCAGCAATATCAGCGGGTGTTATTTCAACCATTGGTAATACTGTTCTTGCAACAATAATTTGCCACGCAATATTCGCACGTACCGCCTCTTTTGCAATTGTCATTTCGTTTTCTGATAATGCAGGTAACCCCATTTGTTTTATTTCAGAATTAACATCTTTATCAGTTGGTTTGATTCCAAAATTTTCCGCATATTTTAATTTAACAACATCATCAATCATATTTTGCAACGCGACGCGACGATTATCCGTAGAAGTGTGTCCTTGGTATGACATTAATTTTACACGCGCAGTAATATCTGCATCCGTCACAGGTTTGCCGTTTATTGTTGCGACAACCGTTGTCGCGTACACCGGCATACATATTAAACTAAGCAAAATTATAAAATATTTTTTCATATTTTTCCTTCCTTAATAATCCAGTCCAAATCTAAATTGAACAGTTGTGTTTCCAGAATAATCTTCGCGCACAGCATAATCACGATGATACCCCAAAGACAAGAAATAACAAGGGTGTTTATAATACAATTCCCCAGAATGTCTTTGGAATTTAGTAAGCGTGTTGTTATAAATAGCATTAAAGTTAAAAGATAATCTATCTGTCAATTGGATTTTAAATCCACCAGATGTTTCATTTATATCTTCGCCCAAGAAATCTTCGTCCAATTGTTCGGACCAAATATGTCCAACAAAAATATAATTCAAACTGGTGCCCAATCTGGCATCGGTTTCAATATGTCTCAGATTAAGTGTGTTTTTATCTAATCTAAATCGGGAAGTCAAACCTAACCAAGAAGCATTATCTAAATTAATGCGTCCAACATAATCAGAACTACCTTGGTGGAATCCGCTATTAGGGTCTGTTTCTACGCGTTTTGTAAAATCATAACTTTGTCCCAAAAAGATTTCTGCGAATTCACCATCATCACTATATGTTGCCCATCTGACACCATAATCGGCAAATGTTCCATTTTCCCAAAGGTCATATCCGGCAAAACGATTGTTTGAAAACAACGTGACATCAGATAACAAAGCGCCAGCAGAATCATTGTTCATAGCAAATAGTTCTTTTGATTTAGTATGTCGCATAACTGTTAATCTGGCACGTGGTTCTATAACCTGGGTCCACCGTTTTCCTGGTTTAAACAGTGGCAATCCCCATTCAACATAACCACTGGGTAAAAATCTATTTTCCATACCAGTATAATCAGGCATGTCAATTAAATCATAATTTTGAAAATTATACACATCATATCGCGCATCTAAACTGAGTGTAAGTCTATTACCACCCCATAATGTCCATGGGGATATAATTCTGGCATCGCCAATCATACGCTGCATAGCACGGCTGTTATGACCATCTATTGCTAAAATATCACTACTCATCACTGCGTATGTTTCACGATATATTGGTGCAGTCTGATACACACCACGAATATTAGGTAAAATATTACCGTTCATAGAAGATTCTGTCCGACGTGTATCACGCAATTCTTGGAAGACGTGTGTGTCTGCAATAATATATCCAGATTGCCCAAACATTTCTATTTGCGCCCCAGAATCTAAATATGGTTGATCGTTATAGAATCCATATTTCTGTAAATATGTTTTATCAGATGTTCGTTCCAAGGCAATCTTGGCACGTGTGTATTCTCCTAATTCCATAACATCATTATGGAATATATGCCAACGATTTTTTCCTTCTTTATTATGTGTGTATGAACCGTTTGTTCTGAATTCAGAATGTTCTGCGTTCAAACGATGTTCCAACTGAATCAAAGGATTTTCTTTGGTCAGATAAGACAGTGTAACAGTCGCATCGTGGTAATCAGACAACGAAATGTAAATAGGAATATTTATTTGTGTTCCCATTTTATTTGTGGATTTGAAATCTGGTGTTAATAAACCACTGCGATATTTAACACTGGGATCTGGCATTGTATAATATGGAAACCAAAACACAGGCAAATCATATATCCATAATATTGGGTTATAAAAATATAAATCTTTATATTCGGCATTATGTTTTATTTTTGATGCAGAAATTTCCCACGCATTACCAAAAGAATCACAGCCATCACAAGCCGTAAACATTGCTTCTTGGGCAACGGTTATATCACCATCATGTGATATAGATTCTGATTTAATATACACATGATTTCCCAGCCATAATTCTACATCATTTCCATCAATTTTGGCGCCCTTTTCAGAAAAACTAGAATTTGTCAGTTTCAATGTTTGCCCGGATTGATTAGTAATAGTTGTGTTGCCAATAGTTTTTATATTAGCACTTTTTACATTGTATTCTATTTTATCAGCAGTAATAGTTTTTGGCCCATCTAAATCTACAGAACCAGGCAATGCATACGCATATGCACAATATAAAATCGAAAATAAAGATACAGAACCAATTAATTTTTTCATTTTTTATACAATACCATTAATGCTATTCCCAAACATCCAAATACACCACATGCCAGTAAACCAAAATCAAACCATGATTCTAATAAATTTGTGGATGTCATGTACAATGTCATAATAATTGCCATCGCCAATACCGCTAACGCTGGTGAAAAACTTGCACGTCGCCTCAATAAAGATGTTTTTAATAAAATAGTTGTACAAACAATAGCCAAAATAAGATTCATAAATGGCATCAACATACGATTACTTAATTCATTAAAAATCATTTTTTTATGCTTTAGCAATGTGTTATCAACACTATATTTTAACAAATCCCAAGATGATATTCTGCGAACACGAAACGATGAAGAATTTTCTTTGGTTGCAACATTTAAATCCATATCAAAAGTCGAGAAAGTTCCAGTTACGATACCTTTATTACGTGCCTGTAAAGAACCGTTGCCCATAACAATAGACAATCCTCTGGGGGTTGTAACCAATTTACCTGTTTCTGCAAAAATTATCATTTCTGTTTTGGGATTTCTGGAATCAGATAACATAACCTGGGACATATCATGTCCAGATACCTTGTCAACATATACAACCAATCCATCAGAAATATCGGTAAATGCAGACTCTTGTATTTTCAAATGTGCCAAACCATATCTTAAATTCCATTGTGTGTCATAAAAATAATTTTGACTAACCGGCACCAACCATATATTCAAAATCAAATTAAATGCAGTTAACGCACCGGCAAACCGAATTGCGGGTTTTGCCAATTGCCATGGCGATAGTCCCGATGCCATCATAACACTTATTTCGTTGTCAGAAATAGTTTTATTATATACAAATATTACAGCGATGAAAGTCACAAAAGGCACAATAATAGATATAATAAAAGGAATCAGTAAAGCAGTAAGCCCAATGAAACTGCTGAAATTGATGCCATAATTTAACAGGAATTTCATCATGGACATAATTTGCATGGTCCAAGCCAACCCTGTCAAAATCAACAGCAACATAACAAATATTGCGACCAATTGTTTGGTAAGATATTTATTTATAATATTCATAATTTACAGTATAGAGCCCAAAAGACAACCCGTCAAATTATTTATAAGTATGTATATGATTTTTCTTGCAATTACAAAAAACAATGTCATAATACAAATGTTCTTAAAAAGTAGTTTTTTAAGGGCGGGGTTGGAAAACCCCGCCCTTTTAGTAAAATAAACAAAAATACAGGAGTAAAAAAATGGCGTTTGTGTCGTTACCTCGTCAGGATTTGTTAGAAGGTATCAAATCTTTGGCCGAAGAAAAAAATATCGATAAAGAAATCGTGTTTGAATCTTTGGAAATAGCTATTGCCAAGATTGCGAAACATAAATACGGTGAAGAATTCAATATTACCGCATCTATTGACCGTAAAAATGGTGCGATTCATACACAACGTTTATTCGAAGTTATAGAATCTCCTGAGAGTCGCGGTGACGATTACGATCCAAACACAATGTTAACAGTTGACCAGGCTAAAAAATATGCGGAAAATCCTGTGGTTGGTGATATTGTGGCGGACCCATTACCAGAACCAGAATTCGGTCGTGTCGCATTTCAAACAGCGCGTCAAATTATGGTTGGTCGTGTTCGTGATGCTGAAAAAGGCCATCAATACGAAGATTTCAAAGACGAGGTTGGCACAATTATCAGTGGTGTTGTTAAACGTCTGGAATTTGGCAATGTTTTTGTTGATATCAACGGCAAAGCCGAAGGTTATATTAAAAATACAGAATTAATACCTGGGGAACGTTTGGGTGTTGGTGACCGTATTCGTGCTTTGATTATGGATGTTGAACGTTCAAATACTGGTCCCCAGATTTTCTTAACACGTACCCATCCAATGTTTATGGAAAAGTTATTTGTTCAAGAAGTACCAGAAATTTATGAAGGTATTATCAAAATTAAATCTGTATCACGTGCACCTGGTTCACACGCAAAAATTGCTGTTGAAACCCAGGATCCATCTGTTGATGCGGTTGGTATGACTGTTGGTATCAAGGGAACTCGTATTCAACCTGTGATAAACGAATGTCATGGTGAAAAAATCGATGTTATTTTATATTCCGAAGACCCTGCTGTATTTATTGTAAATGCAATGCAGCCAGCCAAGGTCGCCAAGATTATTATTGATGAAGATAATCACAAGGCCGCTGTGGTTGTGAACCCAGATCAACAATCTTTGGCAATTGGTCGTCGTGGTCAAAACGTTCGTTTGGCATCTCAATTAACAGGTTGGGATATTGATGTGTTAAGCGAAGAACAAGAACAAGAACGTCGTGCACGCGAAACCAAAGAAAAAACAGAATTGTTCATCCGCGGATTGGATGTTGATGAAATGATTGCTCAAATCTTGATAAACGAAGGTTTCAGAACAATAGAAGAAATTGCCTTTGTTGATATCAAAGAATTAGAATCTATTGAAAGTTTCAACCAAGAATTGGCGGCTGAATTACAAAAACGTGCAAAAGATTATTTGAATAAACAAGAACAAGATTATCGTGAATCTGGTCATGCAATGGGTATGACAGACGATTTGTTGGACTTTTCATTTGTACAACGTCCAATCATTATGAAATTGGGCGAGGCTGGCATCAAGACTTTGTCTGATTTGGCAGATTTATCATCTGATGAATTGGTCGAAATTTTGGGCGAAGATACAATGTCTACGCGTTTGGCTGGTCGTGTAATTATGAAAGCACGCGAATTGGCATACGGTATCAAAGAAGATTAATCTTGAATAAAAAGGGACAAAATTAATGGCAACATTAACTCTTGGAAAATCTGTTACAGTGGGCGCAGTCCAAAGCAAGAAAGGCGATGCTGTTTTTGTTGAACGTCGTCGTCGTATTGTTGCGCCCGGCAGCAATGAATTGCGTGATGAACCAGAAAAACCTGTGGTTCAACATAATGCTGCTGATGAAAAATTGCGCGCCGTATTAGAGGCTGCGCGTGCCCGTGAAGAAGAGCAAAGACAACGACAGGCTGCCGAGGCTGCCGCTGCTGCCGCGCGTGAGGCTGAAATTGCGCGCGAGGCCGCTGAATACGAACAAATCAAAAATCAATTGAATGCTCGTGAAACAGAAATGGCTGCTGATATTGAAAATGCTGAACCTGTGGTTGCACAATCTGAACGTGGTGGTAAAAAACAACAGTTTTCCAATCATCAAAAATCTAATCGCAACAATAATGACGAAGAAGATTCTGGCAAAAGAAATAACAAATCATTCAAAAAAGATTTCAAAAAAGCCGGAAAAATATCTATTAACGACATCATCATGGGTGATGACGAAGATGATGATGAAATTGAATTACGCGGTGCCAACCGTCGTCGCAGTGAAGCATCCTTGAAACGTTTTCGTGAAAAAGCGCGTGCTGTTTTTTCTGCACCACAAAAAATTGAACACGTTGTCACATTGGGCGAAACAATTGTTGTAAAAGATTTGGCAAATGCTTTGGCTGAAAAGGTAGGAAACGTCATTAAAAAATTGATGGAAATGGGAATGATGGTTTCTGTCAATCAATCAATTGATGCAGATACAGCGGAATTGATTGCTGGTGAATTTGGCGCAACAGTAAAACGTGTTGTTGTTAAACCTTATGCTGACCAACTGGAACGTATGCCAAACCCAGATAATTTGACACCACGTGCACCAATCGTAACTGTTGTGGGACATGTTGATCATGGTAAAACATCACTTTTGGATGCTTTTCGTAATGCAAATGTGGTTGCTGGCGAGGCTGGTGGAATCACGCAACATATTTCCTCGTACGAGGTAAAAACAAAATCTGGTGCGGTTATTACATTTTTGGATACCCCAGGTCACGAAACATTTACGGCTATGCGTGCACGCGGTGCACAAATGGCGGATATTGTGGTTTTGGTTGTTGCGGCAAATGATTCTATTATGCCACAAACGATTGAGGCTATAAATCATATTCGTGCTGCCAAGGTTCCATTTATTGTTGCTATTAATAAATGTGATTTGCCCGAGGCTAACCCAGAAAAAGTTAAAATTGATTTATTACAACAAGAGGTCCAAGTTGAATCAATGGGTGGTGATGTTCAATGTGTTGAAATATCGGCTAAAAAAAGAACGAACTTGGATAAATTAGAAGAGGCTATTTTATTACAAGCCGCCATGATGGATTTGCGTGCTGATGCTGATATGCCGGCTGTTGCAAATGTGGTAGAGGCCAAAATGGAACGCGGATTGGGTGCGGTTGCAACAATGATTATCCGCCAAGGAACATTGAAAATTGGTGATGTGTTCGTTGTTGGTGAAACATTTGGACGCGTTCGTGGTTTGATAAATTCATTTGGCGAAAGGGTAAAATCTGTACATCCTGGTCAACCTGTTATGGTATTAGGATTGGATTCTGTGCCTGCGGCTGGTGATGAATTACGTGTTATGGAAACCGAGGCGCAAACGCGTGAGGTTGCCGCATATCGTGTACAACAAGCCAAAGACAAGGCAAATGCTGTTAAACGTTCTTCTCTACAAGATTTGTTTGCGGCACGTGATGAATCCAAGAAATTGACTTTACCTGTCATATTACGTGCAGATGTACAAGGTTCGGTTGAGGCTATTACAGATATGTTAAAGGGTATTAATACCGACAAGGTAGCAGTCGATGTCTTGTCTGCTGGTGTTGGTCAAATTACCGAAGGTGATATCAGATTGGCAACTGCATCTGGTGCTGTGATTATTGCATTTAATGTTCGTGCAGATAGTACCGTTCGTGATATGGCGCGTAATAACGGTGTTGATATCCGTTATCACAGTGTCGTATATCGTATTACAGATGAAATCAAAGAAATTTTGTCTGGTAAATTGGCGCCAGAACGTCGTGAAAACTTTATCGGTTATGCCGATGTTATCGCATTGTTCACAGTCGGCAAAGGTATCCGCGTTGCTGGTTGCCGTATGACCGAAGGAACTATCAAGAAAGATGCCTATGTTCGTTTGCTTCGTGATAATGTTGTTATATATGATGGCAAGATTGGTGAATTGCGTCGCGAGAAAAACGAAGTCAAAGAGGTGTCTGGTGGCGTTGA
>CAMOTP010000014.1 GCA_946625925.1 uncultured Alphaproteobacteria bacterium
CACCGTTTTATACATTTACGAACTTTTTAATCAAAACAGTATTTCTTTATCTGTTTTTATATTTTTCACAAACATTTCATCGTGCGATACCAATAATATTGCACCACGATATTGATTCAAAGCATTTTCCAATATTGATATACTTTTGATTTCCAGATTGTTAGTTGGTTCATCTAATATCAATAAATCTGGTTGTTCAGAACTGCCCAGAACGGCTGCCAATGTTGCTTTTAACAATTCTCCGCCAGATAATACACCAACCTTTTTTAACGACGTATCGCCACGAAAACCAAAATTCGCAGCAATCGCATGTGCATCGTGTTTCGGGCAACCAGATATGTCCATTATGTTTTCAACTATGCTTTTACTTTTATCTAACACAGATAAATCTTGGTTCAAATATGTGATTTTGCCAAATGTTTTAACAGTTCCAGATTGTGGTTTTAATTCGCCACATATAATTTTTAACAATGTTGATTTACCAGAACCATTTTTTCCAACAATACGAACACGTTGTCCACCATACATTGTAAAGTCAAAATTATCAAAAATCTGTTTAGAACCATAAGCAAAACACAAATTTGATATTTGCACCAATTCCTTGCTATAAAAAGGTTTGTTTGGCATAGGAATTTTTATTGTTTCGTTTCGCATTTGTTCAGACAAAGATTGTTGCAAATCCATTTGTTGAGTTAGTTTCTTTTGGATAACTGCCCGTTTTTTTGCTTCTGTCTGTTGACTTTTGCCTTTCAGTGCGTTTGCTTCTAATCTGCTACGTCTGGAATTAGCAATATCTTTTGCTTGTTTTGCTTCATGATGTTGTCGAGTGTTTTGTGCAATATTTATTGTATTATTCAACCTGGCAATAGATTTTTGTGTATCAATATATTTTGAATAAATACTGTCTGATTCAATCTGTTTTTGTTCCAGATAAAAATCATAATTTCCACCATATACCACCAATTTACCATTTTGTAATTCAATAATTTTATCCATTTGTTGTAAAAGTTCCCTATCGTGTGAAACAATAACAACGCCATTTGGATAGTTGTTCAACTGATTAAAGAATACTTGCTTAGCATCTGTATCAAGGTTATTTGTCGGTTCGTCCAGCAATAAAATATCAGCACCAGATTCAAAAGCACGCATAAGTGAGAACATTTGCTGTTCGCCACCACTTTTGGAATCTGATACATTAATTTGATTCAACATACAAACACTGGCATTCTTGTTAATATTGCCAGAATCAGGCAATAAATCACCGGCCAACAATTTTAATAGTGTTGTTTTCCCAGAACCGTTATCGCCAATAATTGCAACATGTTCATTGCTATTAAAAGCAATCGAAACACCCGTCAACAAATCGTTGTCGTTATAACCAAAAGATACATTTGATAAAGAAATTAAAGCCATAATAAAACCTCTGCTATTGCAATTAAACAGACACATATTTCTATGTGTGATTTATAAAAATTACAATATTACATACGCATTGGTTTTATCCTTTTGTTCAGATTAAACACTTGAATTGTATTACAAATATTCGTAAAAGCAAGATATTTCAAAATGCTTTATTCAAAAACACCTTAACATTTTTCCCAAAAACACAAAACAAATCACGCATAAAATCAACTCGTGAACTGCTTAAGCGGGGCTTTGATATTGCTTTTTTAGGCGATTTGTGATATAATACAGGCAATTTGACAGACGGCATTTTGCCGTCTTTTTTTTATTTAACACAAGGAGTTATGAATGGAACCCATCTATATATCCGCATTTCCAGGAATTGGTACAACCAGAATGTATGTTGGAAATGATGGAAATGTCTATGAATTCAGTGGTGGCAGCAGGGCGTGGCGTAATAACAACCCAGGAAACCTGGAATATGGAAAATTCGCACGTGATAATGGAGCCATTGGAACAGACGGCAGATTTGCTATATTCCCAGATACTGCGACAGGTTTTAATGCCATGGCTGGTTTATTGGCAACAAATGCTTATCAAAATCTAACAATAGAAGGGGCAATAAATAGATATGCACCACCAAACGAAAACAATGTTGAAAATTATTTAAAATCTATAGAAAAACAAACTGGTTTTCCGCGTTCTACACCAATGAATAATCTTTCCAAAGATAATTTATTAAAATTGGCGAAAGCAATGACAAAACATGAAGGGTATATGTCGGGTAAAAAACGTCTGGTTCCTAAAAATGAAAAGTACATTTGGGTCACTGTTGGTGATGATAAAGTTCGACCAGAACACGAAGCACTGGACGGAGAGATAAGAACATGGTATGATACACCACATCCAGGCGAAGAATATTGATGCAGGTGCCATGCAGAAAGCGTTGATTAGTTTTTTCGTTTTGTTATTATGTGCGGCTTGTTCAAGACAAGTTGAATATACTGGCGATTTTTCTGACGGTCTGCCAACACCAGATAAAACCGAATATTTTGATTTGTCAGACGAATACGGAATAAAACAAATAGATACCTTCTATATTGATGTTAATAATAACGGTATCAAAGACACAATTAAACGTGGTCGTTTTGTGACAGGTACGGCTCATTCATACACATTTTACGATATATATTTGGATAATGGTGAAAAACTTGCACGATTAACAACTCATGAGGGTGCAGATTGTGTTTTGCGCGCTTATAAATTCCAAATGCAACCGTTTGTAATAACAAGTGCATCAAGAAATGTTGGTGCTGATTATACAGAACCTACAAAAGCAAAAATTGAAAACCTTGAAATTATAAATAATAAAATAGAATCTGTATCATCCCAAGAACATAAACCAATTTGTGATGTCAGGTATCTATTGTAAATAAGTATTCAAAAACACACTAACACCTTTCCCGAACGACAATGAATCACGCATAGTATCAACTCGTAAATTGCACATATGGCCCTGCCAAAATAAACAAACCACCCGTTTGGGTGGTTTATTTTTGCTTTTTTATTTCTTTTTCTGATGTTCTTTTAATAATATTGCGCGTCTTTGTTCGCATGCTGCAATAATCTTTTTATAATCAGCTGGTTTCAAGCGAAGGCGCGACACTTCTACATCATCAGCTTCAATTGAAAAAACACGATGAAAATCGGAATCAATTGTATATTGATTATCAATAGTATATTTAAATGCAGGTAAAACAACACCTTCGACAGTGGTGGTTAAATCTTGTTTGAAAACTGTTGCTGTTGGAATCAATTCTAACAAATCTTGAACTTGTTCTTGATATTTTATAGTCGCTCTTTTTTCAATATTTATGTCATCTTTTGACATATATGGATCTTGTTTTTTATTTGCCATTGTTTATTCCTTTATGTGTTTTACATGATATATATTAACCCGATTTTTACATTTGTCAACAGCTGTTGTTGTATAAAAATATCGGCCTTTTTGACCGATGTTCTTTTTGATGTACAAATTACTCACGCCATACAACAGATTCAAACATGGAATTTATTTTATCACGCAAATCTGGGTCGTTAAAAAATTGTTCGCGTTGTTCGGATGTAGTTTGTCTGTCGCCTTCATCAAAATACGGGGTATATTTTTGGATGGCGATTTTACGAACACCACGTTTTGCACAATCGTTCAGAATCTCAACCAAGTCATCTTTTGAAATAAAACGAGGATCACAAGTTATACGAACCTCAAAATCTTTACCTGTACTTAACCAAAAGTCTAAACTTTCAGACATTTTATCAAATGCAATGTCATTGCCAACCAATTCAGAATATTTTGCACGTGTTGCTTTGTAATCCAAACCAATCCAATCAACAAAGGGCTCTGCCGCCTTTAACAGGGCAGGGTAAAATCCGTTTGTATGTAAGCCGATATTGAATCCTAAATCGCGTACACGTTGCATATAATTGATTGTTGCATCGCCTTGCATCAAGGCTTCACCGCCAGAAAAAACGATGGCCTCTAATTTACCCACGCGTGATTTAATCCAATCGAACACTTTATCTGGGTCATACGGACCATCGCCAACTTCCAATAAATGAGGGTTGGAACAATACGCACACCGCAAAGGACATCCCTTCAGAAATAAAACACCTGCCAACTTTCCGGGATAGTCAATTGTGGTGAACGATACCAACCCCCCAATCTGAATTTCTTTCATAAAATTATGCCGCTTTTTTTAACAGTTCTTGATGACGAGCCCCCGTAGTCAAACAATTGCATTCTTTGAAAGTATTGCGTTCTTCAAATTCAGCGCGTTTACCAATATTAAAATTGCTAACTGGGCGATAATATCCCATTGCGCGTGAGAATTTTTCGCATGGTGTTCTTAAATTTGTTTGTGGGTTCATCTTTTCCTCCTTAATTTTTTTTTATTTGTTTGAACTGTTTAATCAACCATTACAGGTCGAAATTTTCGTTGTGGCAATCAGCACATTCTCCATTGCTGTTTGCTGCAATCTCTGCATCGCACTTTGGACAAAAATCATAAGATCCAGCCAAATACCCGTGTTTCGGACAAATCGAAAATGTTGGGGTCAATGTCATATATGGAATCTTGTAGTTTTCGAAGATAGTACGAACAATCTTCATCGCAGCTTCGCCTGATGATACAGGTTCGCCCATGTACAAGTGGAACATAGTACCACCTGTATATTTACGTTGTAATTCTTCTTGGTGTTCCAGTGCAACAAAAGGATCGTCTGTGTAATTCACTGGTAATTGTGTTGAATTTGTATAGTATGGGGCGTCTTCGGTTCCTGCAGTGATAATATCTGGATAATTCTTTTTATCTGTCTTTGCAAAACGATATGAACATCCCTCAGCTGGTGTTGCTTCCAAGTTGTATAAATTACCTGTGGCTTCTTGGTAATTTGCCAAGTTGTCACGGATGAAATCCATAACATCCAAAACCAACTTTTTACCGAATACACTGGCAATATTTTCAGCACCGTTTGTAAAGTTTGCAACCATTTCATTTGCACCATTCACACCAATTGTTGAAAAGTGATGATTCCAGTTGCCCAGGTATCTTTTGGTAAACGGATACAAACCACGTTCCATATTCTTGGTCAATACACGACGTTTGATTTCCAAAGAATCACGTGCCATATCCAATAATGTCTTTAATTCTTTGAATAAACCTTCGCGGTCACCCTTGTGCAAATAACCCAAACGTGCTAAGTTGATTGTGACAACGCCCAAAGAACCAGTCTTTTCAGCAGAACCAAACAAACCACCACCGCGTTTCAATAATTCACGAACGTCCAAACGCAAACGGCAACACATAGAACGTACATCTGTTGGGTTCAAATCAGAATTCAAGAAATTCTGGAAGTTTGGCAAACCATATTTAGCAGCACATTCAAACAAAGGTTTTACATTTGGGTGTTCCCATGGAAAATCGTCTGTTATATTATATGTTGGAATTGGGAAAGTAAATGGACGACCCATCGCGTCACCTTCGGTCAAAACTTCCAAGAAAGCTTTGTTTATCATGTCCATTTCTGGTTGCAAATCGCCGTATGTAAAGTCAACTTGTTTTCCACCAACGAATGGACGTTGTGTACGTAAATCTTTTGGACATGTCCAGTCAAATGTAAAGTTAATAAATGGTGTTTGTGTTCCCCAACGACATGGCACAGCACAGTTAAATACCAATGTTTGCATAGAATTTTTAACTGCATCATAATCCAGTTTATCAATACGAACATATGGCGCCAAATATGTGTCAACCGACGAGAAAGCCTGGGCACCAGCAAATTCATTCTGCAAAGTTCCCAAAAAGTTCACCATGTGTGAAATTGCAGTAGCCATGTGTTTTGCAGGTCCACATTGCAAGTAACCTGGAACACCATTAAAGCCTTCGTACAACAATTCACGCAAAGACCAACCGGCACAATAACCACTTAACCAGCCTAAATCGTGAATATGAAATGCAGCGCGTTTATGTGCATCAGCAATTTCTTTTGGATACAAATTTAACCAATATTCTGCAGTCACGCGTTCAGATGTACGCAAAATCAGACCACCAATAGAATAACCTATATTTGCGTTCTCTTTTACGCGCCAGTCAGCCTCGGTCACATAGCCATCAATTACTTTTACAGCATCAATGCTGGCATCACGAATTTCTGAATGTTTTTGACGATATATAATATATGCCTCGGCTGTTTTATATACACGTGAATCCATCAATGTTTGAATAACTGTATCTTGAACCTGTTCAACAGTTGGGATTGTATCTGCAAATTCTATGTCCAATTTATTTAACACAAATTGTGTAATTGTGAAAATTTGAGAATCATTTAATTCGTGTGTAACAGCAACAGCCTTGGAGATAGCATCATAAATCTTGGATGCATCAAAATCTACTGTTTCACCAGAACGTTTAATAATCTTGGTCTGTTTTGTAATAAATTCAATCTTTTTTTCGGTCATAACCATACCCTTAAATCTATATGTAGTAATTTTTAGTTTTGTTAACAACAATATATAGTATATAGAAAATAATCTCAATGCATAAAAAGTAATTTTTTTTATTTTTTTACTTGCATTAAAAAAAGGTATTAAATCCGCCACTTTTTTGATGACGAATCGTTATAAAATTGACACAAAACACTGTTTGGTATGTAAAAAAATATATTTATATAGAATTTTTCGATTCGGTTTAGAAACAAAAAACACAAAATATAGTTGTATAAATTGATTCTGACCACTATATCTTGACAAAAATACATAAAAATAATATCTTGACAAAACAATAAAAAGTATTATATAATATATAACATATAAATAAAAGGAAAGAACTGTGGCGAATGAAAACGTAAATTCTAAAGATAAATATAAACAATATTGTAAAATATTGCTGGACGATTTACCCGCAGTTATAGCATATTTCAAGTCTCTTGGCATATATGCACCTGAAAAATTCACAGAAATAAATAATAGCGTACAAGGCATAAAACAACAACTATCTGATTTAAAACGGCAAATGTCCGCTGTGGAACAAAATTATAACCAATTTGTTTTTAATAATGAAACATCTGATATAAATCCTTTGCGTGGTGATAATGGGTTGCTTACCTATTATAACGAAAAATACAGCAACATATTAATAAAAAAAAGACATTTAACACAACAATTACAAGATATATGCGGCAATCCTTTGTGGCAGAACTCCAAAATAGTAGAATTGCTGACCAAGTTGTTAAAGGAACAATTAAAAATTCAAGAAATTTACGAATCTATTGCATGGCAAAATTCAGAATCATACAAATCTATGCACAGATATGATGGATATGACAATGACGATGCAGAAGAAATAAATTACGAACAATTAGCACAACAGCACACAAAAAATTTGGACTATATATGTGCAATATGCTTGAATTACCCGGATATAGTTAAGTACATAGAAGTGTCTATCGCTAATAAGTGTAAACGAAATATACAAAATTCACAAAATCCACGTCACACAAGATAATTTTATATTAATTACATATTGTGACATATGGTGGAAAAGATTTTTCTTTATTTACACCACGTTCACCACAATCCATACAATTAAATTTTCTGTTCTGTGAATGGTCTGCGGTTAATGTAAATGTTTTTCCTGCAACTTCGGTAACATTGGCAATATATCTGGAACTTGGGAAACCAAAATATAAACCCTTTTGGTCACCAACACATTCTTGGACATTACCAGGATAACAACCTTCGTTTTCAATTTTTTCTGTATCAGGTATACAATATGCAACACATGTATCTGTATCGACAACCATCTTTTCACATTCTGTACAAGTTAATTTTTTGAAACCCATACTGGCACCACCACGTCCTGGATTTGCAGGCATTTTTATATGTGAACATTTTGTATTATTTGCAGTTTTATTTGGATCTTCGACACATTCCCATGCCATCGTCGTATAATTCAACTTTGCCACAGTATTTCCATCACATTTTCTGCTGGGAAATGGGTCAACACATTGCCAAATATTATCAACCAAAATAGCGGTTTGCACAGAATTACATAATGGTTTTGCAGAATCATCGGGAACGCACGTGTTTGTAGAATAATCCCAAATGGTATCACCGGTACAACTGGTTTTTGTATTATATCCGACACATTGCCAACGTCCAAAACGTAAAATTTTTGATGTCCCCGCAGGACATACAACATCATCGATGGTTGGTGCAACAAATTGAGCCGAAGGCTCTGTTTTTGCAAACTGTGTCACATATACCAATTGTCCATCAGTCATATGCATTTGTGAAATTAAAGATTTTGGTACAGCGCGTTTTGTCACCGTCGAACCAGAAATTATATATCCTGCCTTGAAAATGCCGAACCCACCAGCATCAGCAAATTTTTTTTCCAAAATGTTCATAGTGTTATTAAATTGTGCACCCGGTATAGTTCCCGAAGTTGTCACAACATAGTTATATTTGCTAGGACCACTACAAGATGTGGTATTCATACGTCTGTCCAGGCATATGATATCCGATTGAATACCATTTTGTTCGATACATACATCTTGGAAAATAGTTCCATTTATATTTGCGTTATGTACGGCTGCCGTACATTCAATAATTGCACGTAAATCAGCATATTTTACCGCATATTCGGTTTCTTGTTCGGGGGTGCGCACACTGGGGGCGCTGAATATATAATATGCACCTAAAAATAAAGCAACCAAAACAGTGATAAAAATATTCATCATTCCCTCTTGCGATTTATTAAAAGTGTAGGTAATATAAACATAAAAAGCAACAGGAAAACCGTTAATAAAATAAAAATGGTAAAAATATGAAAAAAATAATCGCCTTATTGATGTTGTCCGGATGTGGTTTTACACCTATGTTTTCAGGGAATGACACAGATATTTATGTTGATAAAATCAGTGGCATAAATGGGATTGAATTAAGAAATGCACTGAATGCGAAATTCGGTGGTGCCAGAACACCAGATGCTACATATAAACTGGTTGTCAAACTGGATGAACCAACAAAAACATATAAAGGTTTGGATACAACCGGTACAGCAACGTGGCAGGCGATAAAACTGCATGCACATTATGATTTGTTCGCAGCGGATAAAATAATTGCATCTGGCAATGAAACCGCAGCAGAATCATACACATTTATAAGCTATTTGGTTGCTGCAAATGCATCGTATAATAATGCCGTACAAAACGCGGTGTCTGTATTGGCTGATAAAATTAGTACTCGTGCTATTGCAGAAACACAAAGATATACACAATCGGATAAATAATGAAATGGAAAGAATCTGATTTTAAAAATGGTATAAAATCGGTCAAGGCCGTTTTGATTTATGGGCCGGACGCAGGTCAGGTCGATGAATTGTGTGACAAGGCTATTGAAATTTTACAAATTGAACGCGATAACTTGTTTTCGCTGGATGCGGATGAATTTCGTGATAAACAAGATGCCATTTTTGCCGAGGCGTGCAGTCCATCCATGTTCGGTGGACAAAAAATGGTTATTATTTCTAATGCTGGTGATGCGATGGCTAAATCTTTGGAGGATTTAGTTTTTCATCCTGGATTATGTGCAACTGTAATAATTTGTGGTGGTGAATTAAGGGCAGGTGGCGGTTTGCGAACAATGTTTGAAAATTCACCTGATGTCGCAGCATTGGCATGTTATACAGATGATGCACGTACCTTGGCCAGTCTTATTCGTGATACATTATCAGCATCCGCAGGAATCGACCAAATAACACCTGATGCAATGGAATATATGACAACACACCTTGGTGGGGATCGTGGTATTACACGTGGCTTTTTATCTAAAATAGCATTATATGTTGGTGATAAAAAAATTGTTGAATTGGATGATGTTGAAAAGTGCCTACCTGATACATCTGCATCGGATATTGATGATTATTTATATTCTTTAACAGCGGGTTATGTTCCACAAACCATGACCGCATTAGACAGATTGATGTATGATAATGTTGAACCGAATATGCTGATTCGTATGTTGGATTCACATTTTAAAAAATTATTAACTGCTGTTGTTGATGGTCAATTACCGCGTCTTTTTTGGAAAGTGTCGGATAAATTTAATCGTGCCGTAAAAATATGGACAGAACCCGAAATAGATGCTGTTTTAATCAGATTAAATGAACTGGAACGTCAGTTGCGTACGACGGGTATGCCGGGTGAAATTTTACTGCGTGATTTTTCATTAAAATTGGCACTAAGGACAACAAAAATGGCAACAAGGAGAAGAAAATAATGCTTGCATCTGTATATGCCCCAAAAGATTTTAAACGTTTACGTGTTGTTGGTGATTTGGTTGCACGTTGCTTTGATTATATTACACCACATATCAAGGCAGGTATTTCCACAGGCGAAATCGATAGATTGGTTGTAGAATTTTTAAAAGCAAATGGTGCCAGGTCTTCAGATTTAGGATATCAAGGTTATCCAAAAAGTATTTGCACATCTGTTAATGATGTTATTGTGCATGGTATACCAAATGACAATGAAATATTAAAAGATGGTGATATTGTTAATGTTGATTTAACTGCAGAATTTAAGGGCTTCCATGGTGATTCATCGCGTATGTTTATGATTGGAAATGTATCCCCCCAGGCACGTGAATTGGTTCAAACGTGTCAGGACGCGTTGAATGCAGCCATTGCTGTATGTGCACCTGGTGTTCCATTGTCTGAAATTGGCAAAACAATAGAGGCTGTTGTAAAACCACATGGTTTTTCAATATCTCGTGATTTTGTTGGACATGGTATTGGCAAGGTTATGCACGATGATCCCCAGATTTTTCATTTTTATGATAAAATGTGGGACAAAGTAAAAATGGTTCCAGGTTTGGTTTTTACCATAGAACCAATGATAAATACCGGATCGCCCAAATGTAAAATAGATGCAGATGGTTGGACCGCACGTACGGTTGACGGTGGTTTGTCGGCTCAATGGGAACACACACTGGGTATTACCGAAGATGGTGTGACAATCTTTACAGAAAAAATGGTATAATAAATTGGCTGCATCAGATTCTAATTTTTATAATGGACATCGGGAAAGATTGCGTCAGAAATTTCTTGATGACAAACTTGCTGAATACGAAAAATTAGAATTAATGTTGGGGTATGTTGTGCCGCGTCGTGATATGCGTCCACTGGCGCACGCATTGATAAAGAAATTTGGTTCTATTGGTCAGGTATTAACAGCATCGTACCAGGATTTAACGTCGTTCCCTGGTGTTGGTAAAAATATAGCGATATTTTTGAAACTTGTTCATCAAATAGTACTAGATGGATACAAGACCGCAATGGATACGCGTCCAATATTTCACGATATAAATATTTTGAAAAATTATTGTAAATGGTCTTTGGCAAATAAACAGATTGAAGAATTCCATGTTTTATATTTAGATTCTGAATACAAGTTATTACAAGATGAAACGCACAGTCGTGGCACATTTAATACATCCAGTGTATATATTCGTGAAATTGTAAAACATGCGCTGGCATTAAATGCTACGGGTATTGTTTTGGTTCATAATCATCCAACAACAGATCAAACTTTTTCTAGTACAGATATACATACAACCGAAGAAATCAAAAAACTGTTAGAAAGTTTGGATATAAAATTATATGATCATTTATTGGTATCAAAATGTTCCATATATTCAGCACGTGATATCGGTTTTCTACAAGACTAAAATTCATCTTCGCTACTGTATTCACTGTCATCATCTTCGATGCCTGTATCGTGGATGTCGTATTCTTCATATTGTTCTTGTTTTAATTTATCACCATACGGTTTTAATATTTCTGCAATCTGTTGCTTTGACAATTTAAACTGTTCACATTTATTAACGGTTAATTTATCAAATCCTAAAACCTCAACTATTGGTAACGCCACAGACAACGTTCCAAAAATTAATACCAATGTCCGCAGATTTTTGACCATATCATGTTTTGCACCACGCAACATAGTAATAGCCCATCCTGCCAACAGAAAACCGGTAATAACAGATAAAACAATCCACGCATTATTTATAAATTCACTTAATATAGGCCAAATACAAGTTGGATCAGTAATACAAATGGAATCGCCACCACAAGCATGGACTTCATACCCAGCCCTTTTTAACAACAAACCAACATTTCTCAAGTTTTCTAATAAAACAGTTTCGTTCATCTGTTTTTATACCTTATTTTTTCACAGCTGTCGGAAAAAATTCTGGGATACCAAACTCTTCATCATTTGCGGCAACCCCAGCCCAGCCAAACAAATCACCCATCAGACTGGAATCATTGTGTTTTGCCTTTTTAAAAGGCAATATGTTTTTTAATTTTCCGATTCTGCCGGTTCTGGTTGTGCTTTTAGTAGTGTTTACTATTTTATCTTGATTTTCTGCAAATTCGTTTGCCAATTTTTCAAGTGTTGCATCGGTTTCATCGGGTACGGTATCTATTACTTTTAATTCTGGTTCTGCAACTTCGAACTCTTCTTTATCTTCGTGTAAAGATTGTACAGACTGTAATAATTTTTCTAATTGAATATCATCGTCATCTTCATTGTTTACAACTGTTGTAGGTTCCGGTTCAACGGTTGGGATGTCAACCTGAATATCAACATCATTAAAAACCTCTGTATCAACAGGCGTGTCCGCCAAATCATCAACAGAATCTAATACAGTTTCTTCTGTTTTTTTGACAGGTTCATCTTCAAAATTATCATCTGTTAAATATTTGTCATCATCAGGTGCCTCGTCAACTAATTCTGGTTCTGACACAGTTTGTACTTCACCACCTAATACAGACAAAATAGGGATAATTTCTTCTTTCTGGGATGTTTCTTCCCCGGATTTTACTTCTGTTGGGATAAAATCATTTTCTGGTTCGATTTTTTTCTTGGTTTTCTTTTGTTTTTTTTCTGGAACAATATTTTCCATAATTGGTTTGTCAACGATATCCTGGACAATTGATTCTTGTTCAACGATTGGTTCAACGATATCTTGTTCGACATTTATCACAGGTTGTTCTTCATGAACAACTTCTGCTGTACTGACATTGTTTGTCCCAGCCAAGGCATCTTCGGCATCCACAGGCACACCAAACAATATTGTGTCTTGATTCAGTCCCAGTTCGCGACGCACAGTATCAAAAGCATCATGAACGTCCTTTATATTAAAAATTTCAGCACCAGAAATATAAATAATTTTAGTTTTCATAAAACAAATCCCCTTAATCCAACTTTTCCAAGGCATATTATATCACATTTTCTGGTTGAACGCATATAAAAAATGTCGTATGATATAAATATTATGACAGAATTAAAGCAACAAATATTTCAAGAGTTAAATTCTTTGGAAAACGCTGTGGTTGGATTGCGTTCTGATGTATCTGCTGCAGGGCGGCAAACCGATTTAGAGGTGGCAATTTTAACCCAGCAGGTTAAAAATTTGCGTGCAAAAAACGCGATGGCTGTTGAAATGATTGATAAATCTGTGTCTATTTTGGAAAAATTAAAGAGAAAATAAAGATATGAGCATCGTTACAATACCAATTGTGAATAAAAATTATCAAATGGGATGCGAAGACGGTCAAGAAGAACGTTTGATAGAATTGGGCCGTTTGGTTGATACCAAGGCTCGCGAAATTCTTGATAAAATAGGCCCATTGCCAGAAAGTTCTTTGCTGGCAACATTGTGTATTGTATTAGCGGACAGTGTTCATAATCGTCCTGCTGCTGCCGCGACCGAGGGCGATTTGCGCGAAATACTGGCACGAATTCGTGAAATAAAACATAAAATAGGGGGATAAATATCCCCCTTTTTTATAACTTTTATCTTGTTCTATTGAAAAAATTTTGTAGTCCAGGCATTGCTGCAAATGATGCAAAATTAGCATGTGGTATCGGCATTGGCGGATTATAGTTTCTTTTATCAAAATACTTTTCTGTTGCCATTTTACTTAAATTTTGACGTCCGGGAAATGCAGCATACATATCACTGGGAACATCATATACAAAATGGAACAAATCTTTATTGTCCATATTTTGTATTTTTTGCAATTCTTTGCTATATTCAACACTTGCGATGGTTAAAATATCCGCAGCAAATATATAATTTGTATTAAATACTTTGAATATGTCATCAATGCTTTCATTGTTATATCCTGCATAGATAAACTGTCCATTTGCATCTGGTACAAATTCACCCTTTACAACATGGCCACGTCCTAAAAACATAACGGCATGAGTATTACTGGGGGTTGCACTTTTTTGAATAATTAAAATTGCCCCAGGATGCAACAATTCAGCAGAAAAATTATTTTTTTCAAATTTTGCAATAACTTTGTTTCTAATACTATCAGGTGTGCTATCTGTGACATGATTATGTTTTAGAAATGCTTGTAATGCCTGGTTATATGCCACATCAGATTTAAACATTTTACCACTGTGCAATGCACCAGCATATTCCACACCACTGTATTTCTTTTTCATTTCAGAACGAAATGTAGGGCATGCATGACGAGCCGAAAAAGGTATCAGGTGCAATGTATCACCCATTTCAGACATAGCACGATTTAATTGTGTATATTGACCATAAATGCAATACCATCTGGGCACAGCCCCAGGAAATTCACGCAATACTGCGTTGCGATGACTGCCTTTTGCATTTTTAATATTTTCCTGGCCTTGTAAAACAAGATTAATATATGTATCGCATAATTCTTGGGCTTTTTGATTAATTCTATCTTGTTGCGAAGGAATGGTTGTTTCAACACGTAATTGTTTGCTAACATTCAAATCTGTATCGTGAAATTCGCCAACACTCTTTGGCAACATAGCCAAAGAACCAAACATTAAATATGGTAAAATGGATTTTAATTTCATGTTGGCCCCCTTACTTTCTTTAACAACGCGCACAAAAACCACCCAGGTAATTGCACACTGTTGGTTCGTTATCTTTTCATAACGTACATTCAAATATGTCAATCCTGGCATATTCCGACTTGTCACCTCGACAGCCCGCCCAACTTTTTAGGGAACCACAGATATTTACTCTATATACTTATGTATCACAAAAAACGTTTTGTGTCAAGTATAAAAAAGCAAAAAAGTTAAATTTTTATTAGTCATAAAATCCTTGCAAACCCTGGAATTTTTTATACAGTAAACACCATAAAATATGAAGTTGTAAAAGGAGTTCTACACATGTCAGAAGTAAAAGTTTCAAAGGTCGCAGAAACCAACGTTCCACCAACTATATTGGCATCACATGCGGCACGTATGTGTTATACCGCGGAAAGCCCGAAATTGGGTGATTTGATTGATGTGGAAAAACGTTTGTTTAATACAGGACATCATTCAACATTGGAACATAACTATTGGACATTTATGATTGAAAACATTCCTGTTTCCAGTGTTGTGTTTGGTTTGCATTTGACCGCACCTTTTTATGATACAGACCAACGCAGTGGTCGTTTTTCTAAAATGTATGAAAATCCAGATATGGCAGATATAAAAAATACATTGGAAACATATTATCCAGATGCACCAGCAAAAAACATAAACAAGGCATGTGATTTTATCGAAAATGGATTAAATGTTTATGCTGATAACAAAGACAGAGTAACCGAAATGGCGCGTGATGCAATTCGTCGTGAAAGACCAAAGGCAAGTGACAAATATGTTGAATCAAATGCACCAAAATTTGCCCAGGAACAATTGCGTATGTTTGTGTCTATGATTGCACCAACAGCACTGGATTGGACGGTTGACTTGGCAACAATCTGTGCATTTTACAGAACCGCATGGACACCATTTATGCGTGATGTAATGGATAAAATCGCTGCACAAATAAAAACCGAACACCCAGATATTGCATATATGTTCCCCGAATCCGCACGCAGCACAAGGGATTGGTCACCAAAATTTCCTGACAAATATTACGGAACAAGAAAACGTCCAAAATTTCAATTGCTAAATTACTACTACAGTAGATGTGAATTCACAGAAAACCAATCACGCGATACTGTTGATACTTTGCAATTCAGCCCCGAATACATGGATAATTCGTTAATGCATGTGCGCAGCCGTATTCATGTTGATGCGGGTGCGACAATGGGTCAAGATCAACGTCACCGCAGTATTAAACGTTCTAAACCCGTATTTACCGGATGTTTCTATTTGCCGCCATTGTTGGATAAAGCAGGATTGAAACCGGTTGCGGATACATGGATGCGTGATTTTTACGGTATGGTTCAAAAGCCTGAATTTTCAAATTCAATGCTGACATCCATCGCCCCATACGGCGCGATGGTTCGGTATGATAAACATGCGGATTTGAATGCACTGATTCACGAACAAGGCAAACGCACATGTTGGTGTGCCCAAGAGGCGATATATCATCTGGCATGCGATTTGCGTCGTGAATTAGAAGGAAAAATCGGCGAAGATGCGGCGGTCTTAAAATATTTAACCCCACCATGTTTATCTATGGGACATTGTGTTGAAGGTGCACGCTATTGTGGTCGCGATTTGAAAAACGAAACATTGGAAAAATATTTCCGCGACAGACAAATATAAAGGGGTGTAAATATGGATGCAAATGCAAAACAATTTCACGAATCACGTCGTGCATTTATCATAATGCGTGATGCAGGTTTGTTGGTTGCCCCGACAAACACTGATATATCTCATATCCAGATGTTGAAAAATATGGATTTATATGAGCGCGATTTGCGATATGTGTTGATGGAAATGCCTCGTGGATATTGTATGAATGCCGAGTTGTGCCTATACCAGGGTTTTTCAGGTGATACGTGGAAACTGGCTGATAACAATTATACATTGGTGCAACAATATATACCTGACTTGCGTGCGTTGTTTAATTTGAATGACAATTCAAATATGTATCTGGGTGTGCGTGTGGGCAAGGTTGGTGATGTATGGGAAAAAATAAATAAAACAACCATTGGACAATTTATGCGTATGCGATAAATAATTGGGCTTGCGAAAATTTTTGAAATGTTCTAATTTGCATTTGATAAAACAGAGATGTCATTATGAAGGAAAACGCAAAAATTATTGAAAAAATAGATTCCCAACAACTGGGTGATGCGCTGTCTGAACGTTATTTGTCGTATGCTGTATCAACGATTGTATCACGTGCGTTGCCTGATGTTCGCGATGGGTTAAAGCCCGTACATCGTCGTATTTTATTTTCTATGTTGCGACAAAAATTGTCGCCATCGGCCGCATTTCGTAAGTGTGCAACGGTTGTTGGTGATGTGTTGGGTCATTACCATCCACATGGGGATTCATCGGTTTATGATGCAATGGTGCGTTTGGCCCAGGACTTTTCTGTGCGTTATCCATTGATTGATGGTCAGGGTAATTTTGGAAATATTGATGGCGACCCCCAGGCTGCATACCGTTATACTGAATCAAAAATGACCCAGGCTGCCATGCTGATTATGGAAGGTATCGACGAAGACAGTGTCGATATGATGCCGAATTTTGACGGAACAACCGTTGAACCAACAGTTATGCCAGGGGCGTTTCCTAATTTGCTTGCGAACGGTGGTATGGGAATTGCTGTGGGTATGGCAACAAATATTCCAACACACAACGTGGCCGAGGTTTGTGATGCATTGTGCTTGGTCGTTGATAAACCAGAATCTACAACTGCGCAAATTATGAAGAAACTGGTTGGACCGGATTTCCCAACTGGTGGTGTATTGATTGACTCTTTTGACACAATTGTAAAAAATTATGATACTGGGCGTGGCGCATTTCGTATTCGTGCAAAATATACGGTCGAAGATTTAGGGCGTGGTCAGTCCCAGGTTGTAATCACAGAAATTCCATACGGTATTATCAAATCAAAACTGGTTGAACAGATTGGTGAATTAATCGATGCAAAAAAGTTGCCTTTGGTTGATGACATCGTTGATGAATCAACTACGGATATCAGAATTGTTATCACACCAAAAAGTAAAAATGTTCCGATTGATAAAATGATGGCACATTTATTTGCCATGACAGATTTGGAATCCAAATTTAATATGAATTTCAATGTAATTGATACAAATGGTGCGCCACGTGTTATGCCCATAGGCGATGTGTTACGTGCATTTATTGCACACCAGAAAAATGTATTAATTCGTCGTACAAATTGGCGTTTGCGCAACATTGCCCATCGTTTAGAAATATTGGGTGGTTTGTTGGTCGTGTACTTGAATTTGGATAGGGTAATTGAAATCATCAGAAACGAAGATGAACCAAAACCGGTATTGATGGCAGAATTTCAATTAAGTGAAATCCAGGTTGAATCTATATTGAACACGCGTTTGCGTTCTTTACGTAAATTAGAAGAAATGGAAATCAAACGCGAAGATGCAGAATTGCGTGCAGAACAAGAAAATTTACAAATGTTATTGGCTGATGAAGGTGCCCAAAATGAACAGTTAAAGGCATGGTTTGCTGATATCAAGAAAATGTATGATAAAAAGAGTGCATTGGGTCGTCGTCGCACAACGTGGGATTCTGGGGTTGTCGATGTTGATGTTAATCCTGATGATTTCATAGAAAAAGAACCAATGACAATAATTTTGTCTGAAATGGGTTGGATTCGCGCGGCCAAGGGACATCTGGATTTGAATAATTTGGATGTAAAATTCAAAGATGGTGATAATTTATTAACCGCTTTCCATGCAATGAGTAATGATAAAATAAATATATTCGGTGCATCTGGAAAAATGTTTACATTGGTGGCTGGTGATTTGCCGTCTGCACGTGGTTTCGGTGAATCTGTTCGAATGATGATTGATTTGGGTGCAGATGAAAATATTGTGCGTGCATTTGTTTTGGATACAACTGCGAAATATTTGTTGGTGTCGCGTCATGGTGCCGGTTTCATAGTCAGTGGTGAAAATTGTTTTGCACAAACCAAAAACGGCAAACAGGTTATGAATACTGATGACAGAAATCAAGCAGTATTATGTGTGCCTGTGACAGGCGATATGGTTGCAATATCTGGTTCAAATGATAAATTATTAATATTCCCAACCGAACAAATTCCAGAAATGTCGCGTGGCAAGGGTGTCATTTTGCAAAAATATAACGCAGAACGGACATACACATTGGATGTAATGTTCTTTAATGCTGCGGACGGTTTTGGTTGGACAACAGGGCGGGGCACAACTAAATTGGACGATATATCGCCATGGATTGCAAAACGTGCATCCCAAGGACGCACAATCCCGGTCGGTTTTCCCCGCAGTGGCAAGTTTTCTAAATAAATAAAAAAAATGGGGGTTCGCCCCTATTTTTTTATAATAATTATTTGACAAAAGGTATGTTTGGGAATATTATACTACCCACTGATTTTTATAAATAATGGGGTAAATGAAATTGTCTAAAATAAATAAACAAATTAAATCACATGCTACAATTACTGTGAGACAGGTTGTCGCAAATGTATTGAATGTAAAAACAACAGACATTACAAATAAAACAAAATTAAGTTATTTTGATGCAATGGCTGCTACATTTGATTTGCACCATGTGTATCCGTATATTTGTTTCCCCGAAGGTACATTTGATAGATATTGTCGTGTTGACAGATTGGAACGGTATGTGTGCACCCATTTGATGAACACAAAAACCAGATAAAAATAAATCAGTTAAAAAAATTCGCCAATTTGGCGAATTTTTTTTCAATCTTTTAATGAGGCATTTTTGCTTCGGTAAACACGACATGCTTACGAACCTTTGGGTCGTATTTACGGAATTTCAATTTACCCTTTGTATTTTCAGATTTAGTATTTTTAGTTGTTGTATAAAAGAAACCTGTTTCTTTATTTTCCAACTTGATAACTTCTTTGCTACCTTTTTTAGATGCCATTTTAATAACCTTTTTTTATTGCGTATCACATTCTATCGTTTTTTTTACACAAATCAAGTGTTTTTT
>CAMOTP010000015.1 GCA_946625925.1 uncultured Alphaproteobacteria bacterium
CATTTGTGTGTCCTTTTATACACAAAACCTAGCACAAATAATGCAAAAATCAATAAAAAACACCCCAGTTTCCCCGGGGTGTTTTTTTTAAATACCCAGAAAATTATTCAGCATCGGATTTTGCTTCTTCTTTTGCTTCGGCAACTTCTGCTGGTTTTTCTTCTGCTTTAACTTCTTCTGCTTTTTCTTCCGTCACTTCTTCTTCAACCTTTTTTGTACCAAAGGTCAATTTTTTACCGGCAACCAAAGCATCGATTTCTTCTTGTGTTTGTGCAACATAAATTTTCACAGGCACAATAACATCGGCATGCAGAGCGATTTTTGTATCAAACACACCAATTGTTTTGATTGGGGAACCCAACAAAACTTGGGAAGATTCAATCGCAACATTTGCAATTTCTTTCAATGTACGTGCGATATCGCGTGATGACACAGAACCATACAATTGACCCGTATCACCTGCCTGACGAATCATATAGAATTTTGCATTTTTCACAGCATCCACATAAGATTCTGCTTGTGCTTTTGCTTTTTCCTGACGGGCAACCAATTCAGCCTTTTTCGCTTCGAACAAAGCAACATTTTCACGTGTCCAACGCATTGCTTTGTTATTTGGCAACAAATAGTTGCGTGCAAAACCAGTTTTAACCTCGACTGTATCGCCAATATTACCCAATTTTGTAATTTTTTCTGTTAAAATAACTTTCATTTTATCTGTCCTTTATTTCAAGTTAGGGAACGAATCCCAAATATTTAATTCTTCCTTTTTATAAATTGGGAAGAACGGTATAGATGCGCCGTTGTTTGTGAGTGCAGTGTACAAATGCTACATAAACGAACAAACAACAAGCAGATATGCCGTTATAACCAATTACCCCAGGTTGTTGCGAACGAACGGCAATAAACCAAGGTGACGCGCGCGTTTAATCGCGGTTGCCAACGCACGTTGGTCTTTCTGGGAAACACCACTAATGCGACTTGGCACGATTTTACCACGTTCTGTGATATAGTGGGATAATGTTTTAATATCTTTGTAATCAATAACCTTGCCCTTTAATGGGTTAGATTTTTTACGATAAATTGCTGCACGAACTGCCATTATTCTGCCTCCTCGGTATCTGTATTCTTTTTCATCATGACGGATGGACCTGTTGCCAATTCTTCAACACGAACGTTCAAGAAACGGATAACGTCTTCATCAATACGGGAACGACGTTCCAATTCGACGATTTGATTACCTGGCAATTCAATGTTTAACAAAACATAATGGGCCTTGCGGTTTTTACGAATGACGTAAGCCAAACTTTTTAATCCCCAGAATTCTGTAGATTTAACATCACCGCCCAATTCTTTGATAATATCTGTAAATTTAGACGCTTTTTCTTTAACCTGCGCCTCGGTCAAGTCCTGGCGGAAAACCAGTACACTTTCATAGTAAGCCATTTTATTTCCTTTGGTCTTTTACTGTTTATATCGGCCGATTGCGTAATTGCAACCAGCAGGAACAGGTAAATTATGAACATTTTTTAACAAAAATCAAGTAAAAAAGCGCCTGACCCCCAGGCGCCTTGAAATAAAAACATAAATTTTAATTAATCACGATATGGATTATCTTGATGTTTAGAAGGCATCAAGAACAATACTATCATAATAATACCCCACATAAAGCTCAGCCATTCTATCGCCATCACTGGTTGCATAATATGTGGAACCAATGAAGAATATATAAAGAATAAAAAGCTGACCCACAATATTTTGGCAGAAAAACCAGCATCATGCAATCTACGTGATGACACCGCCCACATAGGTACAATTATCACAAAACAAAACATCAACCATAACAAAGCAAGCAAACCAGATAAAATAGAACTTACTGGAATTAAAAACCATGCACCTGTCAACGCAACGAAAAACACCAAAACAACAAACAATGTTGCCCACCAATATTCTGCACGTGTTGAAACACCGCTGAACTGAAAATACTTTTTAAAGAAATTAGAAATTGCACACCCAAACGAAACCATTTTATGGTTTTTTGTTGAATTTGCACGACGTGCAGGTGTTTTTTTTACAGATTTTTTTACTGGCATATCTTTCTCCTTTTTCCCAAATGATTTTACATTTTTTTTATATATAAAATCAAGTTTTTTATTATCCAATGTAAAACTGTTGACACGCCTTTCAAAAATTTACTACCATTTTATTGATGCCAAGAGGGAAGTCATGACAAACCAGTTTCACAGAACGCTTAATTTTATGTCTCTATTCGTTGCAATAGTGGCCGTTTTGCTTGGCATTTTTTATAATGAATTTATTGCATTGGCTGCAACAAATTACATAATAAATGGAATAATTATTGGCACAGGTTTGTTTGGAATCGGGCTGTGTTTTCACGAAATGTTCAGATTATTACCTGAATATCATTGGTTATCTGAATATACACATGGTCGCCGCAATTTAAAACTGCCACCACATATTTTACGACAAATTGCACTTATATTACAAAAACGTCCTTGTCGTATTTATGCAGATACCCTGTCGGGTATGATGGATATGGTCGCAAACAGATTTGAAGATGCACGCGAATCGATTCATTATATAACCAATATTCTTATATTCCTTGGATTACTTGGCACATTTTGGGGATTGGTCACAACATTAGGCAGTTTCAGTGAATTAATTTCTGGGCTGACTATGGATGATAATGTTATGACATCTCTGCAACAAGGTTTATCCGCACCATTATCCGGTATGGCAACCGCATTTACCAGTTCACTGTTGGGATTGGGGGCCAGCTTGATTATGAGTTTTCTATCTCATATGGTTGGGCGTGCACACAATGCAATATATACAGAACTGGGCGATTATATGGCGGCACATACACATACTGTTGACTGTGAAACTGTGACACAAATATTACCAAACATCGATTTAAACACTCAAAAAATAACTGCGGCGGTCACTGACATTGAACGAAACACCGCACACAACAATACCTAACATTAAATTACAAGGGGGGAATTTATGTTAAGCCTAAGATATAAAGAAAAAACTAATGCTTGGCCAGGATTCGTAGATTTATTTTCTAACCTGGTTATCATTTTAATATTTTTGCTTATCGTATTTCTGTTTTTGTGGACAACGACCAGTATATTTAACAAAAACAGTGGTTTACGCACCGTAAATCAATTACGTCAAACCAATGCAGAACAAGCGGCTTTGATTCAACAAATGGAAAACGATGAACTCGAAGCAAAACGTTTGCTGTTGTTGGCACGTGACGAAATCAATTCCAAAGAATCCAGCGTCACAGATTTAAGTAATGCATACGAAACAAAATTACAAGAATTGGAAAAACAAACTGCAAGTTTGCAAACCCAGGTTCAAGAACTGCAAGAAAATCGCAATTTAACAACCAAGTACGAGGCTCAAATTGCCGAATTGGAAAAACAGGTTAATCGTCAAAAAACAGAACGTACAACTTTAATTAGCCAAATTGACGACTTACAAAAGAAACTGGATGCCCAGGCAGAAATGCAATTAGAGGTGTCTACTGCTGAAATGGAAAAATTACAATTTGAATTGGCAACCGCCAAGGCCGAGGCTGCCGCCAGCCAAGCAGAATACATAACCATGTCTAATCAACTGAACAAGGCATTGGCTGACAAAGTGGCGGAATTAAATGAAATGTCAAAATACCAATCGGCATTTTATAAAGCAATAAAAGAAGCATTGGGCAATCGTACTATTATGCGCCCAGACGGTGACCGATTTATAATTTCCAGTGATATTTTGTTCCCATCTGGAAAATATACATTATCATCAGATGGCAAAAAACAACTGTCCGCGATTGCTGGTGCAATCAAAGATTTTGAATCAAAAATAGATCCGTCTGTGAAATGGATAATTCGCGTTGATGGTCATACCGACAACAAACCTGTTGTTCCTGGCACCAAGGGTTATACAAACAACCTGCAATTATCTATGTTGCGTGCCAGTGCCGTCGTCGATGAATTGGCTAAAAATGGTGTATCCAGACGCAGATTGGTTCCAAGTGGATTTGGCGATTTACACCCAATAGAATTAGGCAAAGATGCAAACACACTACAAAAAAATCGTCGCATAGAATTACAATTAACAAACAAATAAAAACGTACCGCCATAATGGCGGTATATTTTTATAAAAAAATCACCTGATAAAATTATCAGGTGGTAAACAATATGCATCTTTTCAACCAACAAATTACATAGATGTAATATAATCAACTTCTATCACATCCATTTCACCATCGTCACCTTTATCGACTTCGCCTTTGATTTTCATTTTTGTATCAGGCATAACAACAATTTCTCCCAATACCACAGGTTCAATTTCGACATTGATTGTTCCTGTACTATCTTGGAATACATACATTTGGTCGCCTAAATTTTCAATAATATACCCAGTCATAACAACATTTTGATTATCTTGCATATTTGGAATTTGTTCAACCGTCACAATAGTATCAACTACTGGTTCTACAACTGTGGTGATTGTTGCAGACGGCATATTATTATTGTTCATATTGTTGTTATGCATACCCGAACCAGCAACCGCAGCCGAGCAAGCAAAAACAGACACCAAAGCAACAGAATATATTTTTTTCATGTGTTTTCTCTCCATTTTGTTAATTTGACACGATTAAAATTATATCGCCAAAACAATAACAAACATATAGGATTGATTTTCACATTAAACAAAAAAGCCCGAATGGGCTTTTTCTTATTTTTTCATATGCACATCGATTTGTGGAAATGGGAAATTAATCTTTTTACGTGGCAATTCTTTATATAACACCTCACGTATGTCACCCATCGAAGTAAACCAATCAGCATACTTGGTCCAAAACCAAACTGTCAACACCACAGAACTATCCGCCAAATCACTAACAAACACAACTGGTTCTGGTGTTTTCATGATACGTTTATCTTTTGCCAAAACCGATAATATTGCACGACGCGCCACATCCACATCATCACCATAAGAAATAGCAATTTGTACTTCTGCACGACGATTACCACGATCTGATAAATTTGTAATTTCACCATTCGCCAATGGTCCATTTGGAATAAATACAACCTGGTTATCAAAAGTATGTAATTCAGTAGTAAAAATCATAATCTTTTTAACTGTACCAGTCCGCCCTGATGCAGTTTGTATTACATCGCCAACTTTAAATGGCTTTAAAAACAAAATTATAATTCCCCCAGCAAAATTCTGAAACGTTCCGGACAACGCCATACCAACAGCCAAAGCACCAGCACCCAAAACAGCAACAATGGATGTCATTTGTACACCAACAGTGGTTAATACAATAATTATCACGAAAATACGCAACAAAATATTTACAAAAGATGCAGTAAAAGATATCAACGATGGTTCTAATTTACGTTTTTCCATTGCAAACTTAACGGATTTTGTAATACGTTTTGCAATCCACATACCAGCCGCCAAAACAGCGACAGCCGCAAGCAACTTTAAACAAAAATCCACTGCTGATCCTAACAGCGTTTGAATTAAATCTTGCCACTGCGCAGCAGTCTTTGGCGTTTCTACCAATTCATGCTGCACATCAGCTATATGTTGTAAATTTTGTTGAATATTTGCCGTTATAATTTCATTTGCATTATCCATAATATCCGCCCCTATTACATCTTGATATCTTCACATACAGGATCTTTTGTCGAATGTGTGCATTCTTTATTTCTACTATTATGGAACCAAGATACACTACCTGTTGTTTTACAAGACTCTGTACTTACAGTTTTACAAACATGGCAAATTCTAGATTCACGATTAAATAGCGCTGTTGTTTCGGTTGTCACACCACCCATTGTAGTGACAGACTTACCCGTTCCCAAATATCCTTTGTTTTTATATTCACTGCCGGCCACATGTGACACACCAGAACCACCCTTTGCTAAATCTTTGGCTGTCAAACCTGCTCCAACTTCATAACTAATTGAAAACGGCGGAGTCAACCCTGTGTCTGCTTCTGTAGAAAGACCCGCATTACCATTTTGTGGTATCATTTGACATACATATTGTGCAACATCCGCAGAAGCATCCTTGGTCGCTTGAGCTACAGCTTCGGTAAATTTCTTGTTATAGTTATCCTGTGCTTGTCTCAATGCCGCAATTGCGATTTGCATCTTTACCTGGTTCAACAAATTCGGGAAACGCGCTGTTGTTTTATCGCCTTTTTTACCCGTTATTTGTTCCAAATTACGTCCAGTGATACAATATTGTATTTTAGGATCCTGTTCAATCATTTCAATTGTACGATTGATTGTACCCGCAATATTATTCAATTCAGCTTCAATTGATGAAACAATAGCATCTTTGTTTTCAACACTGGCATTATAATCCTTGCTATGAATATTTTGTATATATTCGGCGACGCCGATTTCACCAGGTGCTAATTTATTACCACCATCATCAGTATTCCCAGATGCAGCACCCATTTTAATTGAACCGAATGAAATCATACCTGTCACACGATAAATATTCCCATCTTTTTGCGATAACAAAGATCCTGTACCAATAACATCATCGGCCGCAAATTTATTACAATCAGTTGTACTGCCACAAACCTCGGTCATTTTTTCTTCAACCAAGTTTTGACATGTTTCCAATGCCGCATTATCTATATTCAAATACAATCCCATCAACATAGAATCTAAATCATCCATCGAGAATTTTGGATTTGCCTTTTTACATACAACCAGTTTATCAATTGGACAAATATCATGTATATAGGCATAATCCATACCTAAACACTTTGAAAAATCTTCGCCACAACGTGTATCATCAGTAAAGCAATCTTTAACTTCTTGGGTACACGCATCGACACGCATTGCTGCCAATTTATCTTTTACATAATCCCAAATCTGTGGTTCCATACGTTCACAAGGATCAATTTCAACCTTACAAAAACTACGCGCCATATCTGGACGTGCCAAACATGCATCCATTGTCTCTTTACCCTTGCCTACGATATCGTCCTTACATGCTTTTTGAATACAATTTGAAATATCAGACAAACAAGATTGACGTTTTTTACTTTCAATTTTGCTTTCTGCTAATTTAATTGTTGGTGCCGCCTCGCGCAAGAAATCTTGCCATACATTATCACGCACAGCAACACAAGAATCTAATACACGTTCACAAATATAACGTTTAGATTCTAAAATTTCCATTGTTGATGGTGTTATATCATAAGTATTTATTGTATTTACTTTTGTTTTTGCTGTACTGGCTGCTTTTTTATTTTGCATATTCTCAGACGCAATTGTAAACACACAATTTTCCCAATCTTTACCGCACGCATCATCTTTCTGCATACATTTTTTATATTCGACCATACATTCACCACGGTCATACTTGTTTGCAGAATCAAAAGATTCTTTTAACGCGGCACGCACCGCAGCATTAGCCGAATTCATTTCTTGTTTTGCAGCAGATTCTTTTTTCTCTAAACTATTTGCAAACCCCTTACAATCAGACACAATCTGACGAGAATACATTTGTCTTAACAACGTAACATCTTTTTTACATGTATCCATATCCATTTGTGACCGACATAATTCATCAGCGGCCTTGAATAAATCATCACCCTTTTTATCAGCAATAGATTCCATCATATCATCAAAAACATCTTCATCATCATCGGACATATCATCCCACATTGACAACAAAGATTTCTTTTTATCTGCAGCGGTTTTTTCAGTACTTTTAACAACCTCGCCCTTTTTGTTATATTCACGCGTACCATTAAATATAATATCAGCATTAGCACCAGCCTGAACACGTTCAACTTCTTCTGTTTTCAGCCTATCTGCTTCCATCAAAGTATCTTTAATCTTGGAGAGTCTATCTTCTAATTCTGCATTTTTATCACTACACGCGCACGAACCGCCGTCTTCATTATCTAAAATACAAAATTGATCCATACAACCATAATATGCATCATAGCATTCTTGATTATACAATCCGGTCGCCTCTGTCTTTGAACGAACCTTGGTTCCTTGCTGTATTGCAGATTGCTTACTACCAGACGCAGCATAACAGGCCGGAATAACAACTGACAATACCGCAGCAAATAACGCCACATGCATACTTTTTATTTTCATACTTTCTCTCCTAAGTATAAAGTTTTTTATAAACCATTTAATTCTTCTTCTGAAACACCAGAAACATTGATATCTTCACAAGATTCTAATTCCTGACAGAAATCTTCCTGGCCACCAGACATAGCACCCAAAACACCGGCACCAACACCACCAATCACAGCACCAATTGCCGTTCCCCAACCTGGGCTAACCATTGTTCCCGCAGCAGCACCCGCAGACAAACCACCAGCCGCAGATTTTAATGCCGATGTTGCTTTCTTTTCGCCACCTGTTTCACATACTTGTTGCATACGACACACATGACAATTTTGTAAATCTTTTTCATACGTCACACTGCGAATATAACTATAATTCTTAGAATCTTTATCTTCTGGTTTAGATTCTTCTTTATATTTTTTTATACAATATTTACGATTTCTATCTGTTTCTTCCTTCATTTTTAATTCATTCATCAATGATGCCAATTCTCTATCCGCTCTATTCTTGGCACTTTGATAAGCAATCATTTTTGCAGTCACATTAACATTATCTTTAACACTATTACGTCCTTTAACCTTTGTGGAACTTTTACCATACACGTCCTGGCATGCAGATAAAGTTAAATCTTTATCAAATTCCGCAAAAAATTCATCAACCGCCTTTTGTGCATTAGATTCTGCTTCAGACAATATTTTTTTACCATCACTGCTAACCAAATCCACCCACTTGTCCACTGTCGGCAACAATTTAGAAACAGGTATACAACTCATATCTGTTCCACAAACTGCTGTTAACTTTTCTGAAAATTGATTAATACAACCTGTTAACATCTGATAATCCATATGCAACATCGCAGAATTAACAATCACATCATATTGTTTCGCATTCTTACAAGATGGGAACATACTCTGTGGGCATAAATTATAAGCAATTTCATTCGCACTCTTGCCAACACATTCAGGCTTTGTAAAATCTGTTCCACATTTATCTTTCAAACAAGAATCAATATCATTTTCACAGAATTTAGTTTGTAAATAACCCAATTTATCATTTATAACAGTTTGCAATCCAGGTATCTTTTCATTGCATTCTGTAATAATAGGACAAATACCCGCTGCGACCTTAACATCTGTCAAACAGGCCGATTCCGTAGATGTAGAACATCCCTCTTCTAAACAATTCTGGATTTTTGCCAAACAAGTTGCACGTTGATTTTTTTCTGCATATTTTGCAGCCTCTTTTAATATACTTTCCGATTCTTCTCGCCAATCTTGTTCAACATACTTTCTGGATGCCATACATTGATCCAAAACATCTTCACAAGCATGTGAACGACGGGTTAACAAGGATTCATCTAAACAATTTTCAAAATTAACACCGCACCCCCCCTTATCGGCAACACAAGAACGATACACCAACAAACACTCACCACGATTATACTTGTTTGTTGTATCCAACATTTCCAATTTCGCCTTGCGTACAGCAGATTCAGCCGTTCTTTTATTCATTTCTGCTTCACGTTTCTGGTCAGACAAATATGTTCCAAACGCTTTACAATCTGCAACAATAGAGCGAGCATACAATGCTTTTTCCGCTTTTGATTTGGCACCACATTTTTTTAATTCTGCAGCACAAGCATCTTCTGCAATTGAATACAAATTCTGACCAATATCAACATCTTCACCAACATCAGAATCTTCGTCATCTTCACCACTATTCAACCAACTTGCAAAATCAATACCTGATTTCAAAGAACTCTTTTTTGCTGCATCAGATTCGCCAAAAACTAATCTGGCTTTTGCACCCAATTTTTCACGTTCCACACCGGTTGTATACAAATCATCTGCCTCGGATTGAATCTGTTGAATTTGTTTTATCAACGATTTAGATTTTTCAATATTATCAGAACACGCACAACGTCCACCTTCGGATTCATCTAACATACAAAAATCATCCATACATGCTTGATAAGCCTCGCGGCAATCTTTGGGTTCTTCTTTAGGTTCTGCTTTTAATACACATTCATTATCAATCAATTCATAAACATCATCAACACACTGTTCAATGACACAATCACCATTTTCATCCAAATATCCCGTTTCTGCGTGCAATTTACGCAATTCATCTTTCGAACAAGATTCATCAACTTCTTCTCCGGCATCCGCACCAGTCCTCTGTTCAACGACAGGCGACTTTGCCACTTTTTTACTAGTAACAGAAGACAAAGACGGCATTCTGGTAGCCGACACATTTGCACGTACCACACCTATTCTAGCACTGCTGGCACGTTCTGCACCCCACACTGCAACCGGCAACAAACACAAAACAAACGCAAAATTTCTAATTTTCATATCTCTCTCCGCGTACTATAATCACATATAATTCTATCAAAAAAAACACATATTATCAAGCACAAGTAAAAAAAATCTTGATATTTTTTATAACCAGATATATCATAAAAACCAAACAAAAAGGATTTTATTTATGGCAAAAGACGACGTTATGGTTTTCAGTGGCACTGTCACAGACAAATTACCAAACACAATGTTTCGTGTAAAACTTGATAATGGCCACGAAATTATTGCAACCGTATGCGGGAAAATGCGCAAGGCTCGTATCTGGGTTAATGTCGGCAAAAAGGTTCGCGTTGAAATGACCCCATATGATTTGGACAAAGGACGCATTACATTTGTGGAAAAAAATGCCCCTGCGGGCGACCCCCAAAACGCATAATCGATATAAAAAAAATTGCACCAAATGGTGCATTTTTTTATTGCTACAAAAAAAGTTTTTTTGGTAATATTTCAATGTATGAGGAAGAAAGGTTTTCTATTTTTATTATTAACCTGCTTTATCGCGGTTGGTTATGCCAATGGCGCCAGTCGTTCTATACAAAAAAACAGCCGCAACAACCAATCTGCCACATCATCAAACATAACTGTTTCTATCCGTTCAAAAAAACAGACCGATAATACCAGATCGGCAACAAAAACAATAAACCGTTCTGCGACAATACAATCAACAATTCCTCGTACATCACACAGACAAGTTATTTCCAATCGTTCAGGATTGTTATCTGTGGATAAAAACACCAGAAATGTCGTTGGACGTGCAGCAACATTATTTACACCTACAAACAACGATATTAATTTTGGCCAAGGATACGACACTTGTCGCGATGCCTACTTTACATGTATGGATCAATTTTGTGCAAACATTGATGAAACATATCGCAGATGTATTTGTTCTTCGCGATTAAACGAAATAAAACAAAAAAAATCTGCATTGAATCAAACATCTGATTCACTTACTGAATTTCACGATTTAAACCTGGACGTAATTAAAAAATCTGCTGCCGAGGTTAAGGCCATGACATCTGCAACCACAGGCGAACAAATTGCAACATCTGTAACAGACAAATCTGAATCCGCCCAACAATTAAGTGCAATTAGTGATGTTCTTGCCAAAACAAAAAGTAAATCATTATCTACAGCCGGCACGTTAGATGCTGGTGGCGACATTAAATCTATATGGTCAACCACTGATTTGGCAAACGGTGCAAACATTGCAAACCTGACTGGCGAAACATTATATAATGCCGTTAATGCCCAATGTTCTGAAATGGTTGCCAATCAATGTCCAACCGGCACGTTAAACATGGTAATTTCTGCATACGGTATGTATATAGAAAACGATTGTTCCGCATTATCAAACAATTTATCAAAACAAAAAAATTCTGCCCATGCATCTATTCGTGAAACAGAACGTGAAATGGGTATAGCACGTATCGAAAACTATGATGCACACAATTCATTATCCATAAACGACTGCATAAACAGTGTTCGCCAAGATTTAACCGCGCAAACGGCTTGTGGTCCTAACTTCATTCATTGTCTGGACGTCACAGGATTATATTTAAACATCGACACTGGTGAACCAATATATACCAAAAACTTTTACAATTTAGCAAACCAGATTTCTTTATCCGGCAATATTTTAAACAACCAAACAAACCATATGGTTGTGAACATATTAAACAGCAAAAAAATTTTTGCACAAAAATCATTAGATAAATGTCGCGATTTATCTAATGATATTTGGGACGAATTTATGCGCCAGGCTATTATCGAAATTCACCAACAACAACAAGAAAAAATACGTACCGTCAAAAACGAATGTTTGGGTGTTGTTAACCAATGCTATGACACACAAACAAATCAATTAAAAGACTTTACAAATATCAAAGATAAAACATTACTGGGACTAAACCTTGAAACTGTAGAAGATTTATGTCGTGAAAAACTTGACACTTGCAGTAATCTTTATGGTGGTGGCCCCGAAGGATTAAGTGCACTTGTTAATAATATGCGCGACATTGTAAATCAACGCATTGTTGCAGAATGTCAAAACTTACTTACAGAATTCAGTAAAAATTTATGTGCCGTACAATCCACAGATACAATCCATTCATATCCATACACATGTCGCGTATACACCCCAGGCGAACAAACTTATGCGGCCAACGCAATATGTAATGCAAATGACACATCTGCTTCAGATTATGTATCTACATGTGGCACAGAATATGCAACCAGTTTGTATCGTCGTTTTGTAAATTATGCTATGCAGGTATGCATACGTCCTTCTGAATATGAAAATTTAAACAACGAGGTTCCAACACTGGTCTTGCAAGATATAAATATCGTGATGGACAAAATGCGTATAAATATGGGTCAAGAACTTTCCAAAGAATGTGAACGTTTTGGTGGAATATGGATTACAAATCCATACAACGAATCAAATGATAAAAACGTAACACTGCATGAACAATTTTATAATGAAACAGGAACCAATACAAAATGGGGTTATTGCAAGGCACAAGAAACCGAAACACCTCAATATTTGGTCACATTAGAATCCAAATACCAAACGACAGATTCCAGCAACAACACTGTCATAGAAACCACATCATACACAGTTGTTGCAACATACGGTAATGATATGCCAAAAATCACTGTTCCAAAATATGGTGATGAAGATTCACAAACAGCCCATGTTTTCTGTGGGTATTTCACCAGTACAGGTGGTAACGGAACACAATATTATGACGGGAACGGTAATTCAACACGTAAATGGGATAGTACATCCAGTATGACTTTATACGCATATTGGGACACACCAAGAACCACACCTGCAAACTACACACCATGCAGCCAACCAGCCATCAGTTATTATACGACGACAATTCCATAAAAAATAACTTATAAAGAAAAAGTGTTTTTATGCAACTTTTTTAGATTCTGCAAAAATTTCCACTGGTTGCTTTTTACCCAAAACAACATCTTTATCTATAACAATTTCAGCCAAATCTTGTTTTGACGGTGCATCAAACATTGGTTGCAATAATAATTTCTCCAAAATACTACGTAATCCACGTGCACCAGTTTTACGTTCCACAGCCAATTTTGCAATTTCTTTTAACCCATCAGACGTTACTGTTAATTTAACACCATCTAAATCTAGCATTGCAGTATATTGCTTTACAATAGCATTCTTAGGTTCTGTTAAAATCTTGACCAATGCAGATTCATCCAATTCTTGCAACGTTGTAATAATTGGCAAACGACCAACTAATTCCGGTATAATACCAAACTTTACTAAATCTTCGGGTTGTACATCTGCTAAATTATTTTTCTCTTCGCGTTCTTTTTTAGATTGTACATCAGCACCAAAACCAATACCTGCACGTACACTTTTACGATTTCCAATAATTTTATTCAAACCATCAAAAGCGCCACCACAAATAAATAAAATTTTAGCGGTATCTAACTGCACAGTCGCCTCGCCAGGATGCTTACGCCCAGCCCCCCCTGCAGGCACATTTGCCACAGTACCTTCTATTAACTTTAACAATGCCTGTTGAACACCCTCGCCCGACACATCACGTGTAAGAGATGGGTTTTCAGATTTACGTGCAATCTTATCTATTTCATCAATATAAATAATTCCACGACTTGCACGTTCGACATCAAAATTTGCATTCTGTAATAAACGTGTTAAAACACTTTCCACATCATCACCGACATAACCCGCCTCGGTCAACGTTGTTGCATCTGCAATTGCAAAAGGCACATCCAAAAAACGTGCCAATGTTTGCGCGAACAATGTCTTACCTGTTCCTGTTGAACCAATCAATAAAACATTTGATTTTTGAATTTCAACATCCACAGATGTTGCAACCGTATGACGTTTATAATGATTATATACCGCCACAGACAACGCACGTTTTGCATCCGTCTGACCGATAATATATTCATTCAAGAAATCATAAATTTGATGTGGGGTTGGCAATTCAGCCTTGCCTTTTTTGACGACATCAGCCTTTAAATCATCAGCCATAATATCATTACACAACGCGATACATTCATCACAAATGCAAACATTACGACCACTGACTAATTTTTTTACTTCATACACCGCTTTGCCACAAAAACTGCAAAACTGGTTATTTTTTTTATTTTCATCGGATGAAGTTGTTTTTTCGTCGCTCATATTTTAATCCCCCAACATAAAATTATTTACGCACCAAAATACCATCAACCAAACCGAATTTTTTTGCCTCTTCGGCACTCATCCAGTTATCACGTTCCATTGCATCGAAAACTTCTTTTTCTTTACGACCAGTAAATTCAGACATTTGTTTTATTAACAACTGTTTTGTTTTCTTGAACTTTGCAACATGAATTTCCATATCGGTTACTTGTCCTTGGGTTCCTGCCATTGGTTGATGAATCATGATACTGGTATTTGGCAAACAGAAACGTTTACCTTTTTCACCCCCAGCCAACAACACAGATGCCATAGATGCAACCAATCCCATACCAATTGTAGATACAGGTGCCTTGATATAATTCATTGTATCCAAAATAGCCTCACCCGCAGAAACATCACCCCCAGGGGAATTTATATACATAGATATATCGGCATTTGGATTTTCAGATTCCAACAATAACAACTGGGCAACAATAGTATTCGCCATACCGGTTTCAATTTCGCCAGTAACCATAACAATTCTATCACGCAATAAACGTGAATAAATATCAAAGGAACGCTCACCACGTGGTGATTCCTCTATAACCATAGGTATCAAAGACATATTACCACCTTTAAAATCTCTTGTTTTCTTGTAATTATAGCACAAAAAAAAGCAATTCGCAAATTTTCCGCCACTTTTTTATATAGTTTATACAGCTAAAACTTCAATAGCCGGCAAGGTACCTTTTTCTATAAATTCCAAAAACGCACCGCCACCAGTTGAAACATAGGTCATATCATCACGAACCCCGATTGCATCCAGTGCCGCCACTGTTTCGCCACCACCAATAACACTAACCAATTTACCAGCAGCCGTTTGCTTCGCAATAGCGCGCGCGACAGCGAAACTGGATTGTCCCCAAACATCACCCCATTCCGCCATACCAAACGTCCCGTTCCAAACCACAGTCGCCGCTTTGTCGATTTCATCGACATTGCGCTCAGCACTTTTGACACCATCATCAATAATAACATCGGTATCCGCAATTTCATCAACCGACTTGTTTGTTCGCTGTGCCGATGGTTCAAATTTTGGACCAACACCTTTATCCACTGGCATTAAAAATTTACATCCATTATCATCAGCAATTTTCATAATTTCGCGAGCGGTATCTGCCATATCTGGTTCATACAACGAATTGCCAGGATTTTTTCCACATGCAAAATTAAATGTAGTTCCCAGCGCACCACCAACAATCACAGTATCCGCCAATTTGCATAAAGTTTTCAAGACACCAATTTTACCAGAAACCTTGGCACCACCAACAATTGCAAGTAATGGACGTTTTGGATTTTCCATTATACGTGAAATATTTTCTACTTCGGTCACCAATAATTCACCCGCAGCAGACGGCAAAAATTCAGTTACACCAACCAAAGATGCCGCCGCTCTGTGCGATACAGCAAACGCATCGTTCACAAACAAATCAAAACCTGTTGCTAACTTTTTTGCAAATTCCAAATCGTTTTCTTCCTCACCAGAATAAAAACGCACATTCTCCATCAAGATAATATCACCATCATGCATATCAGCCAAAAAATCTCGCTTCAAGCAATCGTCAACAAAAGGAATTTTCATATATTCCGCAACCGGGCGCAACGATAATTCCGGCACATGCTCACCTTTTGGCCGTCCCAGATGTGCACACAAAACAACACGCGCCCCAGCCTCACGCAATTTATTTATGGTCGGCATTGATTGTTCAATACGAAAAGCATCTAAAATTTTTCCATTTTCAATTTGAACATTAAAATCCACCCGCAACAAAACATATTTGCCTTTGACACAACCATAATCAACACCACGCAATTTCATTTTTCCTTTCCTTTTTTATAAATCACCTATACTCTCTGCCAATATCATGAAATTTATAGAACCGTTGTCTTGCACGACGTTCTAATACCATTCTATAATATTCACGTTTTTCATCCAAAGTTAGATGCGACAAATCAGCCCATACATCTGGCATCACATTAACATATTTTACATTTGTACTCTTGTTTGTATCTGGCATAAATTATACCTTTTATCTTGTTTTTGCAAAATAATCTTGAAATCTTTGTAGTCTGGAACGATTATGATCTAAAATTTCTTGCCTTGGATAAGCTGTTTTAAACTGATTATCCACCAATTCTTTATATTCATCATATTGATTATCGTCTGGTGAAAAAGCAGTAATATGTATTGTTGCATTTGCAAAATAATATCCGAATTTTTCTGGTTCGTTCTCCAACGGATACGGCACATTTATTGTCGCCGGCTCTGATTTTTTCATTGCTAAAGTATAAAGGTATTTTCCATATTCATCAGATTTTTGTGCATGCGCCAACACAATCGTTTCGGAATTTAATTTCGATGGATATCTGTTTATATCAAAATTCACGTTATACACAGGTAATTCAGCATTTTGAACCACCACCCCAGAATCCTGCTGCAAAGATTTCAAGAACAAATTAATTTTTGGTTTTAACAATTTACGCATTTGTTTATTTCCCCGAACCTCCTTTGCAACATTATCAACATAGATACGATAATCCATCAATCTGCGCATCAGTCCATAAAATAAATTAAAACTTTCAACATCATTAAATTGATATTGTGCAACATATGTATCACGCGGACAGAATTTTTCATACAACCCAGAATTTTCAGTCATTAAAACATCTATATTTTTTTTATTTCCATCGCGTTTAAGCGCCCAAATCCTCCTGTATGTTGTTTCCTCTTCTATTACCATAACAAACCCCTTTCTCTATCTTTGTTTTGCCAGCATAGATTGTTTTGCGACATTAAATTTTTCACGTTGCTGTCTGGCCCATATACTGTCATCATTAAAATTTACATTGTCAGACTTATCTGAAAAAACTTTTTTCTTGGCATACCATTCTGGATAGTCTTTTATAACAATGGTATCCCCAGAATAAGAATACTTTGCATGATCTGGTTTACTGATTTCCACTATTCTTTCTTCGTTGGTATTAACATCACGAACCACCAGTTTATTATCGCTATTTTCAACGATAACATTTTTATTTGAAACCAGCTGGGCATCAGCATAAATACGCATACCTGTCATACCCAGAATAAATACAGCGAATATTCCAAGAAGCGCCCAATCACCGATATTCTTTTTTTGCGCCTCAGTCAATTTTTTCATTATTTTTTCCTTTTAAAATTAATCACCGTATTCCCTGCCCATATTATGCAGATTAAATTTTGGATTACCTAAATCTCTGGCGGTATAAGGCCTGCGAACATCCACAATTTTTTCCAATGCTTGCATTTCTGCAAAACCCAATTTACCCAAATCTAAACCAGTTCTGGGTTGAACAAAATTATTTAATTTGTCCAACATTCCGCTATTGATTGATGGACATTTTCTTTTATTATTTTCTGCCATATTAACAACCTCTTACCTTTGATAAATCAGGAATAAAATGTTGTGGTACAAAATCTTTGGGACAATAAGGACGTCTTTGATTCACTATCCTTTGAAACTCGGCAAAATCTTCCGCAGACAATGTTTCGCCAATAAAATCATGTCTTATAACATGACGATGTTCAAAGACAGATTTGTTAAGTTTATTTTCTGACTTATTATCACTCATATTCAAACCTCTGTTAATTACCATATGCCTTGATACAAAATTCACCACGTGCACGACACAAAGCCGCCTGCTCGGGTGTTATCGCAATATTTTCTATGAAATGATGTTTTTCAAAATCCCTAGAACTGTATGGCACACGTTGATTTACAACATCCAAAAATTCTTTGAATGTCGCCAAATTCATTTGTTCTCCATAAGATTTATGTTCTGTCACAAGAGTATCTTTAAGTGCATCTATATTTACAACTGATTTATCTTTTGACATTTTTACACCCCTTATAATTTAACCACCATATTGTTTATTA
>CAMOTP010000016.1 GCA_946625925.1 uncultured Alphaproteobacteria bacterium
CACAGATTTTTCTGTTTCTACATTTGATTCAGATTTTTGTTCAACCTGCGATTTCACATCATCATCAACATCTTCGACAACATCCGGAATAACAATTCTGGAACGGCCAGAAGTGCGTCCAGCCGCACGTTTCATACATTTAGAACGATAATCCGTTTTCAAATTTGTTAAACGCACCACATCGACATCATCTAATTCTTCTGCTGCACTTAATCTATCCATTTCTTTTTTTATATCATTACAATTCATACGCTTTGCAACAGTACGCGTTTCAACGACTTCTTCTTCAACAAATTCCTCTTCATCATTGTCATCGCTATCATCCTCGTAATCTTCATAATCTTCGTAATCTGTATCTTCATATTCTTCATCATAATCACCGGCATTTGCCACAGCAATAGAAACCATTGGAATCAATGCACACAAAGCCATTGCTAATATTTTTTTCTGCATTTTATCACCTATTCATTAATAATTTTTTCAACTTGCATAATAAAGTCAATTGCAGGATTTGTCAGCTTTTTAACTTTATTAAATATTTCTTCGGCATCAGCCTGCATCTTCAAGCGTTTATATGTTTCAACAGCTTCCAATGCTTCTCTTTCGTTTAATTTGTCATCACTGATACCACGTGCGATTTCCAATTCTTTACGTGCCAAATCTGTATATTTTTGCACATTTTCCGGGCAACCACGTTCTGCCATAATTGCGTATACTTTTGCACGTTCTATACGTCCATCAGTATTCAAGCCTATTCCATCACCTGGCATTTCATTATTCAATTTTTCTTCAATTTTTTCACAAGGTCTGGCATCAGAACTAAATTCACCATATCTTTCTGCTTCAAAAACATACCCATCACAAGCAACGTCTAAAATTGCACTTTTATTATCTATTTCACGAACATATTTTTCACGATTTTCATCACAGCCATATGTTGCTAACTTTTTATAAACATCTAAATCACGTTTTACAGAATCACAATCATTATCGTTATTTTCTAATCTTCGCAACAATACACCTTCAATAGCCTGACAAGATGTCAAACTTTCATTCTGTTCAACAACTGGACTGGTTGCTTGTTTTTCCTTAACAGCATGTCCCCAATTTGCAATTCCGACACCAACAAAAGCACCACATACAAATAAAACACCAAAAACTAACCAAATTTTTGTTCTTGAAAACTTTACTTTTTCCGCCATTTCTCTCTCCTTTATCATGATTATTATAACTTATTTACCACACCATTTACAATGGTAATTTTCCTAGTTGCCCTATCAGCCAAATTCATATCATGCGTCACAAATAACATAGCCATTTTATTTTTACGCACAATATCCAACAATAAATCAAACACTGCAGCTGCATGTGCTGGGTCTAAACTTCCTGTTGGTTCATCTGCCAAAATAATATCCGGTTCGTTTGCCAACGCACGTGCCACAGCCGTTCTTTGTTGTTCCCCCCCAGACATCTCTCCTGGCAAATGTCCTGCTCTGTGTTGAACATTAACTGCTTTTAATAATTTCATCGCACGCGAAACAGCAACATCTTCGGACATCCCATTTGCCAACATTGGCATCATAACATTTTCCAACGCGGTAAAATCAGAAAGCAAATTATGTCGTTGATAAACAAAACCGATTTTTTTACGACGGATAATCGTACGTTCTTCTTCGGTCATTTGATGAACAGGCGCACCACCTATTAAAATACTCCCAGATGTCGGCTTGTCTAATAATCCAACACATTGTAATAATGTCGATTTACCAGACCCAGATTGTCCAACCAAAGCAACAATTTCCCCCGCTGCCAAATCAAAACCACCACCCGTCAAAACATGCAACGGTTGACCGCCTTCCATAAAAATCTTTTTAATATCACGCACAGACATAACAATATCAGATTTAGAAACACGTGATAAAGAATTCAAAATTCCAGCCATAATTTATTTTCCTTTTTCTAAAGCCTTAATCAAACATTCTGCTGTTTCCGGTGCCAAAACATACGTTATACGCACCCCTAAATTTTTCAATTTTTCATCCAATTTGTGTTCAACATCAAAATCACGCAATCCTTTTTCTTCACAAAAATATCTTATTTCATCAGGCGCAAACCCAAACAAAGCCCCCTCAACAAAAGCTATATCATAAAAACTATCTCTTGGGTTTATTTTTGCCAATTCTGGATTCAATTGTTTAATTTCATTTGCATATTTTTTTATATTTTTATTGATTCCGTTTTTTTTCATTGATAACACATACGAAAAGATTTTAATTTTTTGTTTCATTGTTAAATTTTTATCACGCATAATTTTCATATCTGAAAACCATTTAACAAAATAAAATTCTAACAACAAAGTATCCATAAATTCTTGCGCTGACATATCATTTGGCAATTTATATTTCCAAAATAATTTCTTATCAAATTTAATTCCGCGGTGCCCCAAATCATTTTCTAAATTTTTTGCAGACGAATCCCATTTTATACCACCATATGGCGAAACACCTGCCGCAGATACCATATTCAGCATATACTCACGCAAATTTGTATCTATTTTATTCATTTCTCAACACCTCGACAGGGTCTGTATTTGCCGCTTTCCACGCAGGATATAACGTTGCCAGAAATGCCAACGCAATTGCAATTACCGCAATTCCAAAAACAGTCCAAAATTCCACACGCGATGGTAATTCAGACAAATAATATAATTCCGAAGGGAACAAATCACGACCTGTCATCCATTGGAAAAATTTACGAATTGGTTCTATATAAATTGCAATAACAGTTCCTAATACCGTTCCAACCACAGCACCAATAACACCTATCGTTGTCCCAGACAAAACAAATATACGCATCATAGATTTACGTGACACACCAAACGTACGCAAAACCGCAATATCTTTTGATTTATCTTTAACTAACATAACCAACGAAGACACAATATTAAATACGGCCACAATTATAATCAGCATCAAAATCAAAAACATAACATTTGATTCAACTTGTAATGCACCAACAAATCCCCTATTTAAATCACGCCAATCACGTACAATAAATCCATCAGGTAACAACCGCATCAAAGATTCACGAACCTTGGTTGTATTTTCTGCATCTTTCAAAAACAAATCTATATGTGTAACTGCTTTACCAATATTTAAATATTTTTGTGCAGTTTCCAAAGGCATAAATATATACCCTGAATCATATTCATACATACCCATAAAAAACGAAGTTTTAACAGGATATGCCATAATACGTGGCATCGAACCAAATGGTGTTGGTGTACTTGAATTTGCAGAAACCAACGAAATATCATCACCAATTGTCACATTCAAATTACGTGCCAAACTTGCACCAACAACCAATTCGCCATCTTTTACTTCACTCAAAGCCTTGCCATAAAATCTTGCACCATCCGCAGTCTTGGAAATTAAATTTTTCATATCAATTCCACGAATCATCGCACCAGAATTACGCCCCTTGGCCGTTGCCATAACTTGTCCTTCGGCAATAGGAACAACCGATGTTGCGTTTGCCATAACAACTTTATTTTGCTTTATCTTATCAATCAAATAATTGTAATCAGAAATAGCACCATCTTGATGATAAACAACAATATGTCCGTTCATACCAATAATGCGTCCTAATAAAACATCATGAAACCCACCCATCACAGACATAACAACAATAAGCGTTGCAACACCCAATGTAATTCCAATCAAAGACACCCAAGATACAACCGAACCAAAACCACGTTTTTTGGCACGCAAATATCTAAACGCAACCTTTTTTTCCAGTTTTGAAAACAACATTTACAAATTCCTTAATTATTCAAAAATTCTCGCAATTCATCCCCAACCAATGGTTTTGCTTCTTGTTTTGCATCAACAATAGACACCAATCTTGGCGACATAAACACAACCAATTCTGCAAAAGGACTGATTAATGTTTCAGGCGTCGTCACAAAAGAATGTGTCGGAATACCAATAATCACATAATTATCACCGATACTGGACGGTATATTAAATGATGTCAGTTCACCATTACTTGTTGTTAAAACAATTTTAGCATCTATCTTTTGATAACCACCAAAATCACCATATTTACCAGTTGCCCCAACAACTAAATCTGTTTCTAATCTATCTTCTTTACTGCACTGACCAATATCAAATCTGGATTGCCATCCATTAGGAATTGAAAATGTTCCTTGTGAAATCAACACAACATTAGATTGTTGTGACAAAAATTCTTGCAACGTTTTTGTATTAATTTCTGGTCCAACAACCAACGCACGACCAACAACACCTGGCACAGACATCTTTATATTATTTTTACCAAACGCAGGCAATAAATTCATCCATATAATTGGATTATTTGTTTTGGGATATACACGATAAACATCCATATCCCACGCCAGCATATATTTTTTAGAACTCATATCTGCAATAATTCTGGAAACCTCGCGTTCTGTCTGATTATCACCTTCAAATACAACTGTCTTATCTTGCCAATTAACCAACAAATTACGCATATCTGCACCATGCATAGCATCCAACAAAGCCATAATAATTGCTTCATCTTTTGGCATTTTTATCATCCACTTTGCACGATGTCTTAAATGTATTTCTGCTGTTTCTGCATCATAAGAATAATATGCACGTCCCATCTTGGAAATCAAATCAACAGTATCAGCCAACGTTCCGGATGCAACCTCGCCCGATATTCTTTCAACCAATTGTTCATCTGTCACCACAGAAATATCCGTACCATCCAACAACTTATTCAATGCCCCTGCGACAGTCACATCTTTAAACTTATATTGTTCAACCGCCAATTCTGGCAACGCATCACCAACACCTAAACGAACCATTTCAATCTTTTCTTCGGGAACCACAGACACCACAGATTGATTATTCCAATTAACTGTACAACGCATTGGTAATTCGACAGAAAAACGTTGTGCTGTATCTGTCGTCAAAGCCGCTTTTTTTGGAAAAATCGGTACAGATTTTTCATCAACAACGACATTCTCTACCACTTGGACTGTGTCATATTGTGGAAACCTGTCGTTTGTTGTTTGACAACCAACAAACAAAGCAGTAATCACAGCCAATAATAAAATTTTTTTCATATTTTTCTCCGTTTTTATTCCGTCCTACTGAATATTCATTTTTTGTTCAAATTCTTCCAGTGTCATTTCATAAATTGGCTTTTCTGTTGGGGTCACCATATCTTTGACACCTTCAAATTTTTGTTGAAAAATTTTAATAACGCGAACAACATCTTCTGGGACATTACCTGCCTCGGTTAATCGACGACCATACTCAACTATATATTCCAATGTATCAGCGATAAAAAAACGTCCCACATAATTTTCCATTTTAATACCGCCTTTTTCAATACAAATAGCCGACATAACCGTAAGCATTTGATTGTAAAAATTGGCCAATTTAATAAAATTTTGAACAGTTATTGCCATCAGTTATCCCTTCCTCTTTTTTCACATTATAAAAACTATTGCCACCCGAACGCAAATAAATTATAATATAAAATATGAAAATAAAACAAATTGCATTATTACTTGCTTTAACGGCATGTGCATCCGCCAATCGCGGCAGTATTGATGACGCGACCGTATTGAACTGGGAAAACGAGGCCGTAACCACCGAACAATTTGTTCGTGACCACAAATCATGCCTGGGAATCAAGGCACACGATTACACACCAAAATCACGTGTTGCCAGGTTGTTGGCCCCAAATCAAAATGACCAAATGCCAAATTGGGACGGAATTTGGGTCACTTTTCAATCAAACGAATACCGTGACATTGGTCAACGCGCATTAATGTCCGTTCCACGAAACAAATCATCCAAAACAATCGGTGCCTATCGCCGTTGTATGCTTCGTCGTGGTTATTTATTACGCGCAATGTAAAAAATATTTTATCAGGCTTTCTTATTATCAAAAAATATGTTATAATGCCAAGCATGAGGCGCTCTATTTGGTTTTGGTTATCTTTTGGTTTTGCCATTATTTTGGCAATATATTTCACTTCGCGTATAATTATGATAGGCATGGGACATGGAACCATGGCAAAACTACATAAAACATACATAACTGCCGATGTTGGAAACAAGGATATGACCGCATTATCTGCGGCCGCATCAATGCCTAAAAACACATCTTTTTATTCCATTGACTTGGATAATCTAAACGCCAATATTTTATCAGTCCCCGGTGTCAAAGATGCCGCTGTCCGTCGTATGCCAAATGGGAATCTGGCAATACGCGTATCTTTTCATCACTTTGTTGCATCATGGACTGATGGCGAAAATTATTTTCCTTTATCTGACGATGGCACAATTGCGAACAAACCATCCACTGAACGTCCAACATCCGCACTTTTATTCCGTGGCCCTGTACCACAAAATATGCCTAATAAAATCACAGATATTACAAATGCCGCAAACGATATGTTGCCGTACATAGATTACATAGAATGGATTGAAAATCGTCGTTGGAACATACACACAACCAACGGAATAACCATCAAATTACCTGAAAATGATTTTTCATATGCAATATCCAGTTTAACAACAATAAACAAAAATCATAATATTTTAGAACGTGCAATCACCGTTATAGATATGCGTGACCCAGCACGCATTTTGGTTAGATAAAAAATGAACTTGTTTGACTCTTGTTTTTTATGCCTAGACATTGGAACCAGTTGTGTTCGCGGTATAGCACATCGTGTTTGCTCTGGAAAAATTGCAAAATCTGCAACGGCAATGTGTGATAATTTCAATCAACAATTTGCAATACGTTCTGTAATAGATAACCTAGAACACGAATTAGGGACACATTTTGAATCTGCATATGTAACCGGGAATTTTGGTAAATCTGTATTTTTGCGTCCACAACAAAACACTGTTTGGAATGGCGAACACAAAATCACAGAAAATGATATTCGTTCACAAATTTCTAAAATTAGTATACCAGATGGATATTCGCCAATTCATATAATACCATTAAAATACGATATACCATCTGCTCGCTCTTTACCCACCCCTGTTGGTCATATAGATCATCAGTTGATATCAACATTTGGTGTTATTTGTTATGAAAACACACGATTAAACGAGGTTGTATCACTATTACATAAAACACACATACAATATAATGGTCTATTTGATCCTGGGTATTTACAAAGTATGACTTTGCGTAAACCGGACGAAACAATATTATTTATTGACTTGGGGGCTGAATTTGTATCACTTTCAATATGGAACAATCGTGGCGTATGTTGGCACCAAAAAATTGGTATAGGGATGTCAAATATAACCGTTGAATTATCGAACTCACTAAATCTTGATTTTGACGAGGCCGAAAGAATAAAACGTATGACCGCAAATTTAATTCCACGTTCCATGGATAGATTGGTCCCCGCGGATACCGCATATGATTTTTCACGTGGGGATGTGAACGACGTTATTGTACCTCAAATTGTTGAAATAATCGGAAAAATCAAAGAAATTACAGCATCACCTGTTGCACAGTTAAAACCCAATCGCATAATTGTCAGTGGCGGTGGAACACAAATTGATGGTGTCGTAGATTTCATAGAAAACGCTTTTGGTTTACCAACAACAAACCACCATGCTGATGCAACAATAACAGCATTATCTGATTATATATGGGATTCTGAAAAACCTGCACGCGATGCATACATTGCACGTAGCGAACGTCATGTTGCATACATAAACAAAATAAAAAAATTATTTACAAAGAAAACAAAAAAACAAAAGATAAAATTTATACCAATCGCACCATCAACATTATGTTTTAATATGTTAAGCCCAATAACATATAAACTTTTTGAATCCGGTGGTATATCAACAATACATGTTGATATTATGGACGGTTTTTATGTGGATCGCGTTGCCGGTGGTATATCAGAATTAAAAACAATTCGTGCAAACACAAGTGCACATTTACATGTTCATTTAATGACAGAAAATCCTGCCATTTGGGCTGCTAATGCAATCAAGGCTGGTGCCGACACAATAATATTATCTGGGGATACAAATACAGTTTTACCATCATTACGCGGAATTCGTGCAACCGGGAAACGTGCTGGAATTGCACTGAATCCAGAAACACCTGTATCAACATTGGTACCAATTTTGCGTGACATAGATGAAATTTTAATTATGGGTGTAAAACCAGGTGCTGCTGGTCAAGAATTTGATTCATCTGTATTACAAAAAATCAAAGCATTATCAATAACACGTAAAAAACATGGATTAAAATATATCATTTCTGTTGATGGCGGAATAAATGCAGATACAGCACAAAAATGTTGGGATGCAGGTGCCGACTTGTTGGTCAGCGGTTCATATCTGGCAAAATCAACCGATTTTCCACTGGCGATACAAAGCCTATTAAAAAAATAAAAAACAATACTTACAACAAATTATAATTATATAACTTTACACAAGTAATTGCTTTATTTTATAACTAATTTTCTACCCATATTACATTCAGTACCACATGATGATATATAAATATGAATTGTATCACGCGGTAATAAACCAGACGCAACATCTGGCCATTCAATCAAAGTAATATCATTCTGTACCGCATACGGCAAACCAATTTCGACCAATTCTGATGCATCTGTAATTCTATATAAATCAAAGTGGGATATACCATCATAATTTTGCACAATTGTAAATGTTGGACTGGGGACAACAGTTTTTTCCCCGCGCAACGCACGAATAATCGTTCGTGCAATTTCAGATTTTCCCATTCCCAAATCACCATGCAATGCAACCGTCACAGGTGCATGCAAAGTCTTGGCAAATTCACGTGCCCAATTACGTGTCGCTTCCAAATCTGGTAAAATTATTTCTTGCATTAACAATCCTCTTTTATTCCAACAACAACAAATCGTCTTGCATTTTATTTATCGTATCACGAATTGCGGCTGCTTCTTCAAACTCTAAATTCTCGGCAGCTTTTTTCATACGTTTGGTCAGATTTGCAATCTCGCGTCGCATAGATTCCGCATCCCATACACCATCTTGATTATAAACATATTTGCGTTTCTTGTCCACTTTTTCATTAGATTCCACAACTTCCTTAAACACAGATTTATTTACTGTTTTTGGAACAATTCCATGCTCTGCATTATATTTCATTTGTATATCACGTCTGCGTGCTGTTTCTGTCAAAGCCTCGTTCATAGACTCTGTAATTACATCTGCATACAAAATAACACGTCCATTTGCATTACGCGCAGCACGTCCAATAGTTTGAATTAATGACCGCGTTGAACGCAAAAAACCCTCCTTATCAGCATCCATAATCGCAACTAATTCACATTCCGGCACATCTAAACCTTCACGCAACAAATTAATACCGACCAAAACATCATATTTACCTAAACGCAATTCTCTTAACAATTCTATACGTTCCAATGTATCAATATCACTATGCAGATATCGTGCACGCACACCATTTTCATTTAAATAATCTGTTAACTGCTCTGCCATTTTTTTTGTCAGTGTGGTCACCAGCGCACGCCCTTTTGTGCCTTTTAACAATTCCAGCAAATCATCAACCTGGTGTTCTATTGGACGCACTTCGCACACCGGATCCAACAATCCTGTTGGACGAATAACCTGTTCTGCAACAACACCATTTGATTGTTCCAATTCCCATTGTGCCGGGGTCGCAGACACAAAAATCGTTTGTGGTCTTAAAGCATCCCACTCATCAAACGTCAACGGACGATTATCGATACACGCAGGCAACCGAAATCCATATTGCGACAAATTTTCCTTACGCGCCCTATCCCCACGCGACATAGCCGCAATTTGTGGAACCGTCACATGACTTTCATCAATAAACAAAATTGCATCTTTTGGTAAATATTCAAATAACGTTGGTGGTGGTTGCCCCGGCAGCCGCCCAGACAAATATCTGGAATAATTTTCAATTCCCCTGCACGTTCCGGTTGATTCCATCATTTCTATATCAAAATTTACCCTCTCGCGTAATCTTTGTTCTTCAACATATTTCATATTATCATGAAAATATTTTAACCGTTCATCTAAATCATGACGAATATGACCAATTGCCTGTAATACCGACGGCATAGGTGTTGCATAATGAGTATTTGGATAAACAACGACACGATTTAATTTATGGATTTTTGCCCCTGTTAATGTATCAAATTCCCATATATCTTCGATTTCATCACCCCAAAAGGAAATTTTCCACCCCATATCCGCCATATGCGAAGGAAATAAATCTAATATATCACCACGAACCCTAAAATCCCCACGCGATGGCGCCACATCATTTCTCTTATATTGAATATCAACCAAAGAATTTATAACATCCTTGATACCAACTTTATCACCAATATTTAATACTATACGCATACTAGAATATTGCTCTGGCGAGCCCATTCCATAAATCGAAGACACCGACGAAACAACAACAACATCCCTCTCTTCTAACATTGCACGCGTTGCACTGTGACGCATTCTATCCAATTGTTCATTTATAGCCGCGTCTTTATCTATATATGTATCTGTTGTTGGAATATATGCTTCGGGTTGATAATAATCATAATACGAAACAAAGTATTCCACATGATTATGTGGAAAAAACGACTTCATTTCTGTATATAATTGAGCAGCCAATATCTTATTAGGTGCCATTATCAAAGCCGGTCTGGACAATTCTGCAATAACATTTGCCATAGTAAAAGTCTTACCAGACCCTGTAACGCCTAATAAAACCTGGGACTTTTTTCCTTGTTCAACCCCAGCAACCAATTCTGCAATAGCAGTTGGCTGGTCACCCATAGGTGCATAATCACTTTCAAGATTAAATATACTTTTTTTATTCACAAACATAAATATAATACACTATAATCAAAATACAAGGGAAAGAGAATGAATATCAAATCAAGACATAAACGCAGACTTTTTTGGACAATTATAACATTATCCGGACTTGCCATCATCGGCATAATCTGTATTCCGCCACTTATAAACTTAAACAAGATGAAGCCTGTACTAGAGGCCAAGTTGTACGAACAAACCGGAATACACACAAAAATAAACGGAAATATAAATTTCAGTTTACTTGGTGCAACAACCATTGTCGCACATAATGTTCAAATTCCGACCGGAAAAATAGACAGCATTTCTTTTTCAATACCATTAAAACAAATATTTAATTTACAAAATGCAACATTAAATAAAGACATCGGTGTACATAATGCAAATATAAAAATCACAGATTTATTTCCATATTCCGTATCACATAACATAAATATATATAACACATCTTTGGATTTTATGGGGCATGATTATAAAATTGTTCGTGGCACATTGTCTGATAATAAATTTGCAGGCCAAATCAGAACATCACAACATAAATACGATATAACATATGATAATGGTGAATTTGTTATTTTAAACAGTAACGATAATTTACATATTCGTGGAACATTATTCCCTGATGGTGGCGCAGCCGGAGAAATGTCAATTTCAACAAACGATATAAACAAATGGTTTGAATTTGAAAATCCAAAAATATCAGAACCAATAAGTCTCAGAACAGAATTCAGTTGGGATGGTGATTATGGTTTTGACTTCACAAATATACATGCAAATAATTATACAGGAAATATTAAACTATACCCAAACGGTATGCATTCTTTAACATTCAAATCAAATAATACAAATATAGATGTATCTTTTATAACCTATGATAAAAGTATATTAAATAAAACAGATATTAATTTTGATTTAACCGGAAAAATCCGTTTCAAACAAAATCTGTTTTCAAAATTTATGATAATCGCCCAGGGCAGAAATAACAAATTAAACATAAAACATGTCATAGCAGATAATATTGAGTTATTTAGTGGAACATACGATAAAAATGGATTGCATAATACCCGTTTACAAATAAATAATTTACCAGAAAAATTTTATTGTGACTTTTCTGGAACACAACAAAAATGGGAATGCACAACATTTACTTACGGTAACATCACAGGCAGCATAACAAACGACAACGGCATATTTAATATCAAGGCAACATCAACAGATAAAATGCCCTCTTTTAAAACAATCAAAAGTTTGGTATCTCGTATTGGCGACAGTGGAACAATAGACTTTACGTTTTCAGATATGTCTGGAACATTTGTTATAACACCAAAACAAATGATACCAAAATTCCGTTATGCCCAAGATATAACATTATCTGAACTGGATACAGATTTAAAATTCTTACCTGAATTTATGTTTAATTCACGCGGAACATACACAATAAAAAACAACAAAAAAACATTTATTCCACATAATCAACAATGGATGTTGGATATAACAAACAACAATTTTACAATCAGTGGAAAAAATTTCAAACAATGGCTCCCGAACATTGATTTAAGATTTTTAAATGATTTACCTTACGTAATTTCTGGCACATACAGCGATAGTAATATCGGTGATTTAAACATTATGGTTGCAGGTCAATTAATTTCAGGAAACGCAACAAAATCTGGATTAACACTACAAACACGCGAATTAGATTTAGATAAATTTATCAGCCAGTCATATAAAAATAATTACCAAGAACAAAAGTTTTTAACCAACCATCCACTGGCGATATTATTTAAAATACCAATAAATATTTCTTTATCTTCGGATACATTAATATTTGACAACCAAGAATACAAAAATTTTGTTTATTCATTAAAACCAAACACCCAAGTATTTTCTATTTCTGATAACAATCGTGGACATTTACTGGGGATAATTGAAAAGAAAAAATTTGATTATGATGTTTCAATTCAATTAAACAAATTCAAATTTAATAATGAATTATTAAAAATTGATACACCATTAAATATATATAATTCAACAGTAACAGCCGAAATTACATTACATACATCTGGTCAAACAGCAAACGATTTAATATACAATCTTGCTGGTGATGTTGATATGACATTCTATGGCGGCACAATCACAGGTCTGGGATTTGATAAATTCTATGCATCCGCAGATAAAATAAACACATTAAACGCAGAATACGCCCTAGCATCAGCCTTGGAATCTGGCACAACACACATCAGAAAATTAAAATTGGTTGGCATATATAACAATGGCAATTTTGAAACAACAACACCATTTATATTATCTATGCATAATACAGATGCCGTTGGTGCTTTATTTATAAATAATAAAGTTATGACAGGAACATTTGAATTTATAATGCGTGGCATTTCTCCAAAACCAATTTCTTTGGAAATGAATATCGATGAATATGGGAAACATCGTTATTCACTAAATGAAATATTAAACAAAATGGATATCAGTTATATGCGTGCTTTTATCCGCAATAATAACAAACTATAAAAAATACCCACAGAAAAACATCTGTGGGTATTTAATATTATTTTATTTTAATTTTTCTTACGGACTTGAATATGTACATCACGCAATTGTTGTTCTGAAACCTCGTTTGGTGAGCCCATCAACAAATCTTGTCCACGTTGATTTGCTGGGAACGCAACAATTTCACGCAGACTATCACCAATTCCCAAAATTTCGGAAACAACACGTTCAATACCGAACGCACAACCACCATGTGGTGGCGCACCATATTGGAACGCGGTATACAATCCAGAAAAGTTCTTTTCAACTGCCTCAATCGGATATCCCGCAATTTCAAAGCATTTTTTCATAACCTCTGGATTATAATTACGTAATCCACCACTGCAAATTTCGATACCGTTCAACACCATATCAAATTGTGCCGCTTTAATTGTAAATGGATCACGTGTTGACAATTCTTCCACAGAATCAACAATCGGGTACGAGAAAGGATTGTGTGTAAACGCAGGTGCCCCACCCCTTTCTTCATCTGGTTCAAAGAATGGGAAGTTATCAACCCAACAAAATGCAAAATCACGAGGTTTAACCAAACCCAAATCTGCACCTAGTTTATTACGCAATTTTCCTGCCGCCTTGGCAGCAACGTCAACATTATCACAAACAAAGAACAACGAAGAATTATCCCCTGCAATTTCTTTTAATTTTGCGATACGATCCGCATCCAATTTCTTGGCGACAGGTCCCTTGGGTTCATCAGCAAACACGATATATGCCAAACCACCCAGACCTAATTCTTTAACCGCGTATTCACCCAGTTTATCAAACCAAGAACGTGGACTAGAAGATGAATTTGGTGCGGGTACAGCACGAACCACAGCCCCATTTTCAATTGCATTTGCAAAAATTCCAAATTCAGATCCACGGAATATTTCTGTCACATCGCTAATTAAAATTGGGTTACGTAAATCCGGTTTATCGCATCCATATTTTAACATTGCATCATCAAATGATATGTGTGGAATTTCAGGATACACATTTGCATCCGGTGCAAAAGTCTTCACCATTTCTGGCATAATAATTTCACCTACTGCTTGAATATCTGGTAAATCCACAAAAGACATTTCCATATCTAATTGATAGAATTCTAATAATCTATCTGCACGCAAATCTTCATCACGAAAACAAGGTGCAATTTGGAAATATCTATCAAATCCAGACACTTGCAACATTTGTTTAAACATTTGTGGTGCCTGGGGCAACGCATAAAACTTGCCATGATGTAAACGTGACGGAACCAAGAAACTACGTGCACCCTCGGGCGAATCAGCCGTCAACAATGGTGTTTGAAATTCTGAAAATCCCAAATCCCACATTTTATCTCTTAACCATTTCATCATCTTATTGCGCATCAAAATGTTGTGGTGCAATTTTTCACGACGCAAATCTAAAAATCTGTATTTATAACGCAATTCTTCTGATGTATCTTCATCACCAAACACCTGGAAAGGCAACATTTCAGAATTCGTCAAAACATTAACTTTTTCGGCTTGAATTTCAATATGACCTGTCGGAATTTTTTCGTTTATCGCCTCGGCATCTCTGGCAACGACCTTACCAGTAATTTGAATTACTGATTCTGGACGAATTTTTTCTATATTTTCATCACCACCATCAAAAACACATTGTGTAATTCCATAATTATCACGCAAATCAACAAATAACAAAGATCCATGATCGCGTTTACGGTGAACCCAACCAGCCAAAGTGACAGTTTCACCAACATTACTTATGTTCAATTCGCCACAAGTATGTGTTCTGTACTTAGATTTCAAAGATAACATTTTTGGTCCCTTTTTGTTTTTGGGCACCAATAAAACACAGATTTTCTGGCACCCTATTTTGTTAATATCGGGGCGCGATTATACTACGCGCGGTGCCACCCGAATTTATCACTTTCACTTGGGTTTTGGTTCCTCCATGGTTGTCAGTCATATCAACGGTTCCGCGCCCTTAAAAAACATACCAACATAATATAATTAAAAAAATATATTTGCAAGATTTTTATAACGAATTGTTTTTACTGGTTTTGACATGCTTTTTTCTAACACTTTTTGCTGCCTCAACACCATCAAAAAATTCACATCTCTTTTTAACAATATATCCAACCTTATCAAATATGCCTTTTTCTGTATTTGGCGTAAATCCCAACCATTCCACCGCCAATATTGATGATTGTTCTGCCCCCTGCAAAAAGACACCCTTTCTGTCTATAATTCTTTCTTTTATATCACGATTCCATGCCAAAATCATTTTTTTAACAAATCCGGCACAATCACGTAATCTCATTATACCATTTGATATCAATGCGTTTCTTATCACAACCGATTTTGATTGCCCCCCAGACAAATCTGTTTCTAAAACCATTTGTACAGCAAGTAATAATCTACGTAAATCATTACATTTTATAACCGCATCAATAGCAAGACCTGATTTCTTATATATTGGGGTTTTATTTTCTGCTTTATGACATAAAATTGAAAAATATTCTAAATAAATTTTAAAAACTTCATATAAATTTTCATTTTCATAATTATATTTAGGTTTTTCTTTTTTTACAGTTTTAACCGCCGGCACAACATATTGTATTTTTGGTTGTACATTTTTTAAAACTTGTTTTATATCATTTTCATGAAACAACCATTTATTATTTTCATCGCGTTGCAGTGTCCACATACCAAAATCTAACCTGCTGCCTGCATCCATATATTTTGCAAACACACCCTTTGTTATGCCAGACGGTAAATCACCCGTATAAACAATTGTTCCCAAATTCATATTCACATGTATATCAACAGATTCCAAATAAATAAAATGCATATCACCAACAGAAATGATTTTTGATATTTTTATATCGACATAATTTTTCTCATCGATATGACCAATCTTATTAGTCCATGTTGGATCAGGATATTTTACATCAACCATCTAGAATCCCTTATATATTATCTGACATGTGCCTTTTGCAAAATTCCCCTGTTAACCAGATATTGACGCTGTTGTTGTTTTGTTGCATGTTCAAATTTACTATGTTGACTCAAACCGCCACCACGTGCTTCGACTTTCTGTTTTGCTTGTTTTTGCACACCTTGGCCACGTTCACCGGCATCCATCACAACATTTATTAATTCAGTTTGTTCTGCATCTGTTAATTTTTGATTACCATTAACAGCCAATTCCAAAACATTCTGTTTTAATCCATATTCACGATACATAAAATAAGCATATGCAATACGTTCCACAGAAACATAATCTGATGTTTTAACATTACCAGATTCAATTTGTTTATTTAATTTCGCCAAAACATCATCTTTTTTTGCACCACCAATAATATCCAGCGCAGAATTATAATAATTCACCAAAGCTGATGCATACGCTGTATCAATTGCGACTGTCGCTGCTTCTTGTTTTTGAACAACAGGTTTTGCTTTAACTTCTTTTTTAACAGGTTCTTTTTTCTGTTCTACTTGATTTTTATTCTGATACATAAAAACACTACCAAACAACACAATAGCCGCCGCACTTACCGCAGCAACACGCACAAATAAATTTCTATTTTTATTTGGTTCTTCTTCGGCTTGTTTTTCTTCGTGTTTTAATTCTTTCCAATGTTCTTTTGATGTGCGTTCAGCATCACGAATAATTTCACGATTGTGTTTTGCTGTTTCAATTTCAGATTTTTTTGCTTGCCATTTTGATTTTAATTTATCCTTAATAGAAACAAATCCACCGGCAACCTTATCAGCCGCATCAGAAACAATTTTCTTTGCATTATCAATA
>CAMOTP010000017.1 GCA_946625925.1 uncultured Alphaproteobacteria bacterium
GAAGAATATGATATTATGGAAGTATCCATCGGAGATTATATTTTATCTGGGGGTGAAATTGCTGCACAAGTTTTTGTTGACAGTTGCGTTCGTCTGTTAGATAATGTGCTGGGCGGTGGTGCAGAATCCACTGCTAATGAAAGTTTTGAAATCGGGGGGTTGGAATGGCCGTTATATACCCGCCCGTCAGTATGGCGTGGACATAAAGTCCCAGAAGTCCTGCTGTCCGGTCACCACGGCAATATCGAACGGTGGCGGAAACAACAATCGGATGACATAACAAAAGCACGTCGTCCGGACTTAATAAAGGAAAACAAAAAATGAGCATTATTAAAAAAATTGAAGAAGCAGAAGTAGCAAAATTAAAAGGCGATAAAGTTATTCCTAACTTTAAAGCTGGTGATACTGTCAAAGTTCACGTAAAAATTAAAGATGGCGACAAATTCCGTATTCAAATGTTCGAAGGTGTCGTTATTGCACGTGACGGTGGTAATGGCAGAAATGCTTCTTTCACAGTACGTCGTGAATCTTATGGTGTTGGTGTAGAACGTAAGTTCCCATTGTACACCCCAGCAATCGAAAAGATTGAAAAAGTACGTATTGGTCGTGTTCGTCGTGCAAAGTTGTTCTTTTTGCGCAACTTGTCCGGTAAAAAAGCACGTATTGTTGAAGATTTGGCTGCTACATCTGCAGAAAAATCAGCAAAATAAGTTGTTTTCAACAAAATTAGAGCCGCAAATTTTTGCGGTTCTTTTTTTATCTGTCAAAATGTAACGGTTTGTGTGATAACATTATGGTAAATCTTTATATTTTGAAAATTTAATTTAATAATTTGACTTATATTTAATCAGAATGTAAAATTGTTTGTATGAAACATTTATTAAGATTTTTGGCAATATTAACTGTCGCAACATTTGTTGCACAACAGCCGGCGGTGGCTTATACTGATAAAACGACCGCTGTTTTGCGTGTGTTAAACAAGGCTGCTGGCAAGGCACAAACAATCCGCATTCCTGTAAATTACAGTGTAGATTTCGAAAAATTAAATATTTCTGTGCGATCTTGCAAACAAACAGACCCATTTGACGCAGAAAATTTCTTTGCTTTTGTGGAAATAGAAGAAACTAATTTAGGACAGATTTTTGGTGGTTGGATGAACAGAAATGAACCTGGTAAGAATCCTTTACAAAATCCTGATTACGATGTTTGGTTGGTCACCTGTGAATAGGAGGGAAATATGGATGACATTATGAACTTCTTGAAAAGAAATTTTAAGCTGATTATCGGTATTGCTGTATTGGTGTTAGTTGTTGCTATATTTTTTATAACCCAATATAAATCTACCAGTTTGGAAAATGGTAATTTACAAAAATGGACGACCAGTTCTGTGGAAAGTAAAATTGCCACTGTACAGGTATTGACAGAAAGTGCACAAAACAGTGAATTAATTGTTCAATGCGTTGATAAAATGTCCACATTTAATGATTCTTCTGAATTTGCTGTACGCGATGCTGTAAAACTGTGCAATATGGGTATTCAATTACGGGAAAATAATTAACAATGAATTCAGATGATAAACTTATTCGTATAGATATGGGCAGTTTGCAAAGTAATGCTGAGACATCTGCGGATACCGTTTTATGTTTAGGAATTGAATCTTCGTGTGACGAAACATCTGCTGCGATTGTTGATTCTAATCGAAATGTGTTGTCTCATATTATTTATTCGCAAATTCCAGAACACCAAAAATATGGCGGTGTGGTGCCAGAATTGGCTGCACGTGCACATATATTGGCTATTGATACCGTTGTAAAACAAACATTGGATGCAGCCGGTAAATCTATTAACGATATTGATATTGTTGCCGCAACTGCCGGGCCGGGACTGATTGGTGGTGTTTTAGTTGGGTGGATGGCCGCAACAGGTATTGCACAATCATTACAAAAACCATTAATAGCCGTTAATCATTTGGAAGGTCATGCATTGGTTCCACGTTTGTCCGCAACGGCTGCTGATGGCAATGGCGAAGGTGGTAGTGTCGAATTTCCGTATTTATTGATGTTGGCATCTGGGGGACATTGTCAGATTTTATTAGTACACAACGTCGGAAAATATGAATTAATTGGTCAAACATTAGATGATAGTGCCGGTGAAGCCTTTGATAAAGTTTCCAAAATGTTGGGATTAGGTTATCCCGGTGGGCCGATTGTTGACAAGCGTGCACGTATTGGAAATCCAGAAAGGTTCCATTTTCCACGTCCATTGTGTGATAAACCGGGATGTGATTTTTCGTTCAGTGGTATAAAAACCGCTGCACGTATAATGTTGGATAAAAACACCGAAGAAGTTAATGATGAATTTATAAACGATTTTTGTGCTTCTTTTCAAGCCGCAGTTGTTGATTGCATCATCAATCGTTTAACACATGCCATGGATACCGATATTGTTCGTAATACAAAACCGAAAACATTGGTTGTTGCTGGTGGCGTCGCAAAAAACAGCGCGATACGTGCGGCAATGGAAACTTGTGCAACCAAACACGGTATGATTTTTGCTGCACCACCGATGAATTTGTGTACAGATAATGGCGCAATGATTGCATGGGCAGGTATTGAAAATTGGCGTATTGGAAACATTGTAAAAGAACCAGTTGCACCACGTCCACGTTGGCCATTAAACGAATTATAAAATTGCAACATTCTTTGTTTTTGTGTATAATATTTCTGTTATGTTAGAAGATAAACGCAATTATTTTGAAACATCTACTCAATCGTTATTAAAAAAATTAGACGAGATGAAGTTAGATAAAATGTCGCGTATTCGTGCCAAGTCTTTTACACGCGCAATCCGTGATGCGATGACAAAACCTTATATCCAGACACAAACATTTAACATACCATTTCCTGACGAATGTGGATTATGCTATGATTCTTTGGGTTTTTGTCGCGTATCCAGTTTAAGTTTTATAAATTTAATGTCTGAAAAAGGAAAACTTTCTGAGGATTGGGAGTTATATATAATCGACAGTAAATATGGAACACATCATTTTTTAAAACACAAACCAGATGGTATTATTTTTGATTTAACATTTGATCAATTCGCTGTTGAAGGAATTCAGGTTCCATATAAACTGGGAAAACAGACTTTTGTTGGATTGTCTGAATTTAATGACCCTGTGCGTGATTTTTATAATGCTGCCGGATTTAATAAATTAAAACCACTGGATTTACCCATAATAACTTTTAAAGACAGATAAAATGATACAAAAACCAGAACCTTTTGTTAAACCAGATATGATTTTTAGTGTGACCGATGCGTCTGCACTGTTGAAAAACGTTGTTGAAACCGCTTTTCCTGTAATTAAGGTGCGCGGTGAATTGTCCGGCATAACCAAGGCCACGTCTGGTCATATTTATATGTCTATCAAAGATGCCGGTGCGGTTATTAATGCTATTATTTGGCGCAGTACACCTGTGGCTTTCAAATTAGAAGAAGGAATGGAAGTTATTGTCACAGGAAAATTTACAACTTACCCTGCCCGCAGTAATTATCAGTTGATTGTCAATGAAATCGAAATGGCCGGGATTGGCGCTATATTAAAAATGTTGGAAGAGCGTAAACGCAAATTGGCAACCGAGGGATTGTTTGATGAATCGCGAAAGAAACCATTACCAAAACTGCCCCAGACAATCGGTGTTGTGACCAGTCCCACAGGGGCCGCTTTCCAAGATATACAAAACAGATTACGCGAAAGATTCCCTGTACACGTGTTATTATACCCAGCAACAGTACAAGGTGCCACAGCCGCAGCCGAGGTTGCAGCTGGTATTGAATATTTTAATCGTATGAACAATGTCGATGTTATTATTGTCGCCCGTGGTGGTGGTGCATTGGAAGATTTGTTGCCCTTTTCCGAAGAAATTGTTGTTCGTGCTGCCGCAGCCAGTCATATTCCATTGATATCTGGTGTGGGACATGAACCTGATTGGATGTTAATTGATTTTGCCGCAGACGTGCGTGCACCAACCCCCACAGGTGCCGCTGAAATGGTTGTACCAACAAAACTATCTTTGATTCAAGATTTGGACAACCTGGGGCATCGTTTAGATACATTGTTTACCACGCGTTTGGTTAATATAAAACAAAAAATTGAAAACATATCTATTAAAAATCCCAAACAAATTGTTATGGAATGGGGACAACGGTTGGATGATACTGTACGAACTTTGGATTTAATCATTTCAAACAAATTAAATTTAGCGAAACAAAAAATGACCACATTGGCAAATGTTCCAAATATTTTAACAAATAAAATGAGCATGTTGAATCAGGCTGTTTCACACCTGGGCAATATGTTAAATTCTTTGGGATATAAAAATGTTTTGGCACGTGGTTATGCAATTGTGCGTGATAAAGATAATAAAATTATCAGTACAAATTCTGCAATTCCAGCAAGTATTGAATTCAAAGATGGGGTAATAAAATTATGATTTATACTGGATATGCAGGCTCACAAGCAGTGTTGTTTTATTACAAAGCAATTGGATTACAACCGGTTATTGTTTCTGGTGGTCGCATAGAAGGATACCCACATTGCAAAGATTCGAAATATATAAAAGATTTAGCACCACGGCTTAAATGGTGGTGGCCATGGCATTGTATGATGAACGATAATAATAAAAAAGCCGCAAAACAGTGGTACATAAAATATTATACAACCCAAATCTTGAACAGATTAGACCCTCAAATGGTTTATGAAGAAATTATAAAACTTGGAAATAGCAACCAGGTTATTATTTGTTGCACAGGTGAAGAACAAGAATTTTTATTTTGCCACCGACATTTGATAAAACAATGGTTAGAATATAATATTCCTGGATTAAAAGTAAAAGAATACCCCCACCCTTCACAATATTTAGCTTTACCCTATCGTTGTAAATAATAAAAAATTGTTTTTTATGGTCGTTTGTAGTAAAATTACTACTGATGAAAGGGAGTATTTATAATGTCACAATTAGTTCAAATACAAGGCTATTGTTTTGTCGCTTTAAAAGATAACAAACCAATTGACGATGTTGCACGCGAAAGTTTTTTAACCAAGACTCGTTCTGATTTTCCGGCATCGCAGGTTGATATTCCAACATCGTTGGTACTGTTACATGAAATGACTGAATACCCTGCAAATGACACAGGTTTTGTTAATGAATTAGAAAACCAATATCCTGAAACCACACGTGATGATGAATTTGTTTATATTTATCCAATTTATTCTGTTAAATCTAATCAAATTCCTGATTCATTAAAATCAGCCGGGTTAAAGATTTTACGTCAGAAACGTATAGGTTATCTAAAACACCAAGAAACAAATACTGAACAACCATATGCTTTGATAAACAAGGACGGTACCCTGTATGATGGCGAAAAATATGATATTGCACAAGGGAATTCCAATACAGCTAGGTTAGAAATTAATATTTTTGATGATGTTTTGGCTTTAACACACGATGAATATCAAAGATATTTACAAACAAAACATTTGATTGATACAGGCACACGCACATCAGATATTTCACGTAACGATTTGTATTTGTGGGCTTTGACAGAAACATTTCCTACTCGTCGTGAAAAATTAGATGTTGTTTTTCATGAACTACGCCATGCAAAAAACAATTTAATTTTATCAGATTATACTGTTGACAATCCAACAAGCACTTTTTCAGGAACAGATATATATAAACAATGCATGGATGATGAATTGTCTGCAAAAATCGCAGAAACGATAGAATCAATTAATTCATATTATACATCACAAAATAAACATAATTTATCTATGTTTTTCGAGAATGAGTATTTATATAAACTTCTTTATAACCAGCCACAACAAGAAATTGATAGAATTTTATTAAATATACCTAGCATTGTTGAATTAGTTTGTGCTTACTGGAAAGCAATGTTTTCAGACAGATATGTACCACAATTTTTACATAATACTGAAAAAGAATTAAAAAGCCGCCCTTTGTCCCAGATTTCCGAAACACCAAATAACGAAGGATACGAAGCAATTCGTAAAAAAATGTTTACTTTTAGCGTTTATAATCCTAAGACTGGAAATTATATAAATATGGATTTATCAGAACACGTTAAAAAACATACTTTGGATGATAATATTACTGATATTGTTAAAGAGATACAAACTAATGTTATTGCAGAAAGACAAAAACAATATAATATGTATATAGGTAGAGCAGATAAAGATATTATAAACTCTGCACATGTTCAACATAATGTGGCAATTGCAAGTACAAAATATCGTCAAAGATTACAAACATATCGTGATCAAGGAATTGGTTATTCTATAGCTTTGGATATTGCACCGAGTATGAATATTGTTGCCGAAGGTACCGAGACATTAGATTTAAAGGAACCGGAACCTGTTAGACCTGCAATTACCCCTACTCATATTGCCCCAAGAACAATAGAAGATTCTAAACCTGTTGTTATTTTATCAAACAAAGAATCTGTACAAGAAGAGCAAGAATCAACAAAAACAAAACTAAACCGTGCCAAAGGTAATATTATTACTCGATTATTTAAAGGGGTATTTAATAAAAATAAATCAAACGAATAAAAACCGCCCAAACGGGCGGTTTTTATTAATATAATCATCTTTAACGACCATAACGTTTGTTATGTAAAGCTTCCCATTTTCTTATGGCCTGATTATATGCTTTGCTTTGTTGTATGCGATAATTTTGTTTTTGTTCATACAATCTGTCATATCTTTTTTGCAATGCTTTACTTTGGTTTGATAACGCCTTGGATTTTGGATAATCTACCAAAGGTTTTTCAACCCTGACAACCTTTTTATAACACACCATTCCACCAATCGTATCATTATAGTTTTCATCAAACCTTAATTCACTATTCATGTACGGACAAGCTGGGTATCCGTATGTATTATACGTAGCACTGTCAACAAATGGTTCTGATTTAATCACTTTACTATTTGGCATTCTTTTTACAACACACCATCTGGCATTACCCAAACTTCTTAATGAATATTGTGCTGTGGCATCATCAAAAAAGCTTTGTGATAAATTAGGTGCATATAAGTATATTTCGCTGTATGTGGTCCAACATGGAATTTCTTGAAATTCATCAAATTCGTATTTCAATAAATCATAACCACCGGTCAAATCAAACGCTTTTTCGATCAATTTCATACCACCAGCAAAATATTTAGCATATTGTTTTTCAATTGATTTACGGCTTTTTTGTAAATCTGCGCACATATTGCTTATGCTGCCACCTATTGCTGTTTGAATTTTGTTTTTATATTTCGTATCTTCCAAGTCTAAGTTAGACACTATGTTTTGAACACATTTGCTTATATTTTCAACACCCATGTCAGAATCAATCATAATAAAATTATGTTGATTCAGTTCCTGTATTATATCGTTTTTATCATAATGCAAATCGTAAGAGTCTAAAGTTTTGCACAGTGTATTAACATAACGATTGATGATTTTTTCACCGGCACTATAAACCGCATTGGTTAATGCACCACTTGCAGAATTTTCAAACTTTATAGCATTTAAAGAATCACGCAACGGATAAAAATCCATATCGTGGACAGGATATACACCTTGTGCTGTTAAGGCAGAATCCACGTAATCAGAGATAAAACCATCCCTTGCTAGAATTTCTTTATTAAAATCTGCCCTATCTGTATTTTGCTGTTTATCATGATTTTCATTATGTTTGCATGATGCAGTCAAAAACAATAGTGTACCCAATGTTAATGCTTTTGCTTTTTTGCTTACCATCGTAAATTCTCCTTGGTCGTTCTTTACACATATAAATATAGACTAAAAATAAAAATCGTCAAGTATTTATAATAAAAAAATTATTTTTAATGTTTTATGAGGGTTTTGGCCGTGGCAATAGATTCCGGTGTAATTTCAGCACCGCTTATTATTCTGGCAATCTCATTTACCCTGTCATTACCAGTAATTTCAGTCACAGTTGTCATTGTTTTATCATTTTCGCTGTATTTTGCTATTTTATAATGTCTGTCTGCATAACCTGCAACCTGGGCCGAATGTGTTATCACAAGTGCCTGGGACATATTTGCCAAACGATTAAGTCGTGCCCCAACCGCAGATGCTGTTGCACCACTGATACCAGTATCAATTTCATCAAACACAAATGTATGTAAATCTTTTGTGCCAGCCAACACAACACGCAGAGCCAACATAAAGCGCGCCAATTCACCACCAGATGCCGATTTGTTTAATGGTGCAAAAGGTGTTCCAGGGTTAGTCTTTATCATAAACAAAACATCATCCACACCATTTGCGTTTGCTTCTGTTGGTTTTATTTCAACCATAAAATCCGCAGAACCTAATTTCAAATCAGGCAATTCTTGTAAAATACTGTTACGCATTGACGTAGCCGCATCATAACGCATTTTACTCAATACCACAGCACAACTATCAAATTCTTGTTTTGCTGCTGATAATTCTTTTTTTAATTTTTGTAATTCCGCATCAGAATTATCAATTGCATTTAGCGCGGTTTCCATTTCAATCAATTTATTTGGTAATTCATCAGCAGACACACGATGTTTACGCGCCACCGCACGAATTGCAAACAAACGTTCTTCTATTTCATCAATAGTACCAACATCCATAGATTCCGGTACAACCTTGGTCGATACATCTGCAACCATTTGTGCCGCATCATACAGATTATCTATTTGTTCTTGGTATGGGTTTTCATCGTCATTATGAATACGTTCCAATATATGCGCAACATTACAAATCAATGAATCCAATGAATTACCATTTGGACACAATGCGTTTTGAGCGTCTGTTAAAATCGATGCGTTTTTTTCGGCATTCATCATATTGGCACGTGCTGTTGCTAATTCTTCCTCTTCACCGGCACGCACCTTTAAAGCACGTAATTCAGCAACATTATGTTCCAAAAAATCACGTTCCAATGCCGAACGCGTGACCAAATCCTGTAATTCTGATATTTTGTTTTCGATATTGTGCATTTTTGCATACGCAGTACGCGTCACAGTTTGAATTTTTACGAATTCTGGATTATTTATCGCAGCGAACGCATCCAATGTTGGTCTGTGCGTTGAAGGGTTTAATAATGTATGATTTGCAAATTGCCCATGAATTTCAACCAACGAGTCCCCTATTTCTTTTAATACTTTGACAGATACAGGAACATCGTTTATCCAAGCACGACTTTTTCCATCCAAACCAAGTGTTCTGCGCAAAATAATCGTATCTTCGGAATCCAAACCATTTTCAACCAAAATATCTTTGACCGCATCACCAATATTATCAAATTCAGCACTGACAGATGCCATGTCACAACCAGAACGAATTAAACCAACATCGCTGCGTGCCCCCAATGCCAGCGATAAAGCATCCATCAAAATACTTTTACCTGCACCAGTTTCACCGGTTAATATATTCAAGCCAGAGCCGAATTCCAAATTCAGTTTTTCAATTAAAACTATGTTCGATATGTGTAAATTAGTTAACATAGTTGGATTATAGCGATATTAACCTTGAAAATTCAAGTTTTTTATATGCCGTACTTTATTTTCCATGCGTAAAAATATAAATTTCAAGGGCGATATATAAAGCAGCAAGCACACAAGTTATAATAACAGCCAATATGGTCGCCAGTTTTTTGTTTTTGGGCATCAATAACCTAACCCCTGGTATAACACAAGCAAAAACAATCACAAGCATTATCAATCTTATAACAATATATGGCAAATGCGAATATGCAAACAATCGTGCACCTATATTAAAACCAATAAGTATACAAATACAAACCACCGGCAAAAACGCAACCCAACGAATTACTTCTATGATTAAATCTTTCGTTTTTTGTTTCATTTTATCCGCCCTTCGACAGGATTCATATTATAAATCGACCTAAAAATTGTGGGTTAATATGCCATTTGCGACATTCCTGAAAACAAAAACAATGTCCATAAAGCACATAAAACCACCGATCCCCATGCAAACCACATTTTATATTTTGGCACAATATATTTTGTTGCAAAAAACAGAGCAACACTTGGGCAAACAAAAAAATCAGCAATCAATACAGTCAACCACCAAGATTCCCATAATTCTGGTGTATAAAACCAACCTTCGATATACGCAACACCAAACGCCACGGCACACCATATCAAACACAAGGCCGGCAATAATAAAATCCAACGCAATACATTATACTTGCTATTATCTTTGACTGTTTTTTTCATTTTTTCCTCCTATTTTTTTACTTTATAGATTCCAGTTTCCAATCATGCAACCACAAAATAAAACCTGATATTTTATAGTTTGGATAAATCTGCTTTAATAATTGCATATATTCATGTAATTGTGCAACATACTTTTCATAAAATTTATTATTATCGATATCTGTTTTATAATCCAGCACGCGAACAGTGTGTGCAACATCGTCCACAACCAACCTGTCCAGCCGACGACTGATAAAACGACCATTCACAAATCCGGCTATTGGAACCTCGGTTTTAGAATTATCACCAAAAAATGATTTTAATTCATCGCTGCTGTTTTCTATTTTGTGAATCAATTCTATATCGCCACTGGGATTTTTGCCTAAACGAACAGATTGCATTTTTGTATGCATAACCAGGCCTGCATTTGTTGCAAACTTTTGTGATTCTTGGTGCAATATAAAATTATTCACTGGGTTGTTCATGTTGAATCCTGATATATTGTTGATTATCCGACACATTGTAAAGTCCGCTAAATACACGCCATAGATGAGTATACCACGACAATTCATTTGAAGTTTTATCCGGGGTATAACCATATATATATAATTCATCACGAGCACGCGTCATCGCAACGTATAACAATCGGTAATATTCTGCAATTTGCAAATCTTGGCAAGCATCTACAGCCATAGACACCGCTTGCGTACGTGTTTTACTGGACACGCACCAAATCCAAGGTAATGGAAATTCTGGATTTTTTTCAATAGGCAACTGTAATATCTTGTCCATTTTAGGTGTACGTGCCGTATCTATTAAGAACACCACCGGCGCTTCCAGTCCCTTGCTGCCATGTACAGTTACCACACGCACACCAGGTGCAGAATCCATATCACGTTCGACCTCGCTGCCACCGGTAATAAACCATTTTAAAAATTCGTGCAATGTACCCGATTGAGTCCTTTCATATGCAAGACAAATTGTCATAAACTCTTCTAGTGGGTCAATAATTTGATTTCCCAGTGCAGCAATCATTTTTTGACGTGAATTATTATTACGTAAAACATATGTAAAAAACGAATATGGTGCAAGTTGTTTAGAGTTATTTACGATATTTAATAAATCTTGGTAAACATCGTTATCAAATTCAGCAAGCACATCAAACACGGTTGGTATTGCCGCATCATTACCAGATAATTTAGCCTGTTTTTCTGCATTATTTTTTAATGTGCATAGTTCGTAAATATTTTGTTCGTTAAATCTATATAATGGGCTTTTCAAAACGCAACACAATGAATAATCATCGGTTGTATCCAGGCAGAATCTTATTAAATTCAACAAATCACGCACCGCAGGAAATAATGGTAATTTAATTCTGTCACTGCCAGCAACATCTATATTTCTTCGCTTTAATTCCATAATTAATGCATCCGCAAATGGGTGGCGACGCTGAACCAAAATCATTATGTCATTTGGCATATATTTACCCGAATTTAAAAGCTCTTGGATTTTATCCGAAATGTTTCTGACATAGTCGCGGACATCTTGCTCTTGTTCTTTTTTAGATATTAACCTGTGTAATTCTACGACCCCAACACCCGTTTGTTTTGGCCGACAACATTTATGGTCTTGATTTATAAATCCACTTATGTTTTTAACGGTTTCATCATTAAAAAATGTATCAACCGCATATAAAACAGATGCCAAAGAACGAAAGTTTTGCGACAACGGAATATCGCGTATTACACGATAATTATTTTCAATCTGGCGTGCAATATCATCACGACTTTTTATAAACGCATTTGGATCGGCACCTTGGAATCCATAAATAGATTGTTTAGTATCGCCCACAACGAATAAAGAACGTGGCATTTCTGTTTTGTCGCCTTCGTCAAAGAAATCTGTGGTCAACATATTGATAATATCCCATTGCAACGGGCCGGTATCCTGGGCTTCGTCCACCAAAATATGCGACAATGACACATCCATTTGCGAAAGCACCCAACCCATAGTTTCGCTGTCCGAAAACAATCTGCGCGTGTATAAAATCAAATCTTCAAAATCCAGTAAATTGCGTGCACGTTTTATATCTATATAACTTTGTGCAAAAGCAGCCGATAAATCAAACAACGCGATTGTATCATCAAATACTTTTTTATTTTCATAATATGTATGAATTTGAAAAACCCTTTCTTGTTCAGCAATTAAAAAATCAACCTTGGAAACATTATTTGCTTTATTTCCTTCTTGGGTTAAATACGCATATTTATATTCATCAAAATCTATTTTTCCATCGATATAATCTGTCGTATATTCTATAATTTTTTCAAAATATTTTTTAGGCGATTTTGCATTTTTGTCGCGCGCCATTTCGACCAACACAGACAGGTTTTTGACCGGTTTTTCTGTATTTATATTATTATTGATTTGTAAAAATTTTCCCGTCTGTTCAATAAAATATTCACGATATTTAACAATGTTTGTTATCGCAAAGAAATCTTTATAATGTCGACCCAAAATTTGCAATAAATCGTCCATAACATATTCAGAAATACGATTTACAATCCTGGAAAAAGCCGCATCTGTATTGTCGCTTTTGGCATTTGATATCATGTTATTGAAAGCATCCCATAACAGCACTTGTTGGTCAGCACCAGATATCAATTTCCATGCCGGTGAAACATGAGCCTCGACAGGAAAACGATGTAAAATCTCTTCACAAAAACCATGTATAGTTTTTATTTTTAACATATCAGGGTTATCTATATATGTGAAAAATATTTCACGCGCATGGGAAATTTCTTGATCAGTCACCTGTTTATTAAACGCAACACCGTCCAATAGTTCACGCAAATCTTCGTCAGAAAACAATGCCCATTTTTTCAATTCCCCCAGAATACGATTACGCATTTCCCCAGCCGCAGCATTGGTGTATGTTAAACACAAAATACCAGATTTTTTAACATCTGGTGTTCTGAATAAAATACGTAATAAACGTTGAATCAGTACACTGGTTTTGCCAGTGCCAGCATTTGCCTGGACCCATACGTTTTCTTGGGGATTTGCGGCCCTGTCTTGATTTTGTGAAAGAGGTGTTTTTTTTATCATTTATTCAATTTATGGTCTTGCTTTCTGTGTTTTATTTTAGTATAAATTTAAATGCACTGCAAGGGTATACTTTTACAACGGGGAGAAAAAAATGCCAATCACTCAGGTTTTATTGATTATTTCGTGTTCTTTATGCTTTTTGCTGTTGGTGGCTTTGGGCATATCATTTTTTATTTCACATAAATCACAAAAAGTTATGGAATCATTGTTAACTATACTAACCCAACCTGAACGCGCACAAGTTACCGATGCAGCACGTGTATTAAAGGTGATTCTGGCTGATGAAATTGCAAAAATTGATGCTGATTTCCGCATGATTCAAGAAACATTGCAACAACAAATTGCCACCGCCCAGGATTTACACAGTCGCCTGGCCGAACAAAATGATGTACTGGTTAACACCGCAGATGACGCAACAAAAAAAGTGGCAAATATGTCCCAAAGATTAGAGAATACTGTTGGCGGATTGCAAAACATCGTAGAATCTGAATCTTGGCATTATGTTGAAAATTCTGCTGATAAATTTAATGCCGGGTTGAGTGATATTTTGGCACAAATCGATACAACAACAACAGATGTTAATGAGCGCGTAAACAATATCCAAACACAAATGACAAATTGGATTGAATCTGGTAAAGAATTGAATGCAGAATTGAATACGAATTTTGAAAACAATACCAATCAAATGAAATCTTTGACCGATGAAACAAATACGACAAAAGATTCTTTGACAGAATTAAGTAAGTCTGTGGCCGATGGGTTTGATAGTGTTAAAACATCAGCAGCTGGATACGAAGAAGTTTTGCGCACGAACGATAAGTTTATGAACGATCATTTGGTGAAATTGGATGCATACAGTAAACAAGCAAAAAAACAATTGGTTGCACAAACAAATACTTTAACCAACACCGCAAATGTCGTGGCCAGCCAGGTACAACTTGCCGAGGCCTCTATTGATAAACAAACCCGTAAATTAACCGAGGCCGTTGATACATTAATGACATCTGCAACAACAACCGAAGCATCCGTCCGCGGTGTTTCAAATGAATTGTCAGGATTAACAAACCACTTTAACGATGAAATTAAAGAATTTGCTACAAATGTTGTATCTGAAATCAAAACCGTATCTGGGGTCGCAAATGTGACATTGGAAAACACCAAGAATGCTGCAAATGCGTTTTCGGAATCCGTCAAAACAATGGCAACAGGTGTACGCGAAACGTTGATTGAAATGAATACAGCACACACGCAATTATCTGGACAATCCCAGAATTTAATCAAACTGTCTGCGGATACAACAGCCCAATTACAACCATTATCTGAATTGATTGAAAGATATTATTCTGCCCTGCCCGATTTGTCACGCACTTCGATAGAAACAAATGATAATTTGAACAAGATTGTATCTAATTTAGATAAAAATATTGCATTGATGAAACAAACTGTTTCTGATTCTACGGATGCAATTTCAGAATCTGCTGTTAAATTAGAAGATTTAGCAGGACAGTCAAGACAACAGATGATTGATTTAATGTCTGATTATGCCAAGGCTGTTAATTCTATGCAGACATTAAACAAACAAATGATGGTTGCACGTGCATCTGCGCCAATGGATGCAATAAAAAATGCGCCACAAATGGCGGTGGCAGCAGCAGCGGGGTCGGATTTTTTGAAAACTGTTGATTTCAGCAAGTTGCATGAATTATCAATGGATTTGACCAAGGCTGTTGGGGCAGAAATTCCTGATGTTGTATGGCAAAAATATCATGATGGTGATGCAACAATATTTTCTAAATGGTTATCAAAAATGTTGGATGCATCCGATAAAAAACAGGTACGCGAATTGTTAAAATCTGATTCTATATTCCGTTCCCAGGCATCACAATTCGTGCGTGGATTCGATAAAATTATAGAAGCTGGATTGCATACCGATACACCGGACGCAGTAAAATCCAAATTGTTAAAAACTGATTTAGGGAATATTTATACCCATTTAAAAGGTAAATAAAAAAACCGCCAATATGGCGGTTTTTATTTGGTTTTACCGGCATTTTGAACCAGTTTTATCAAATCCAAATTTGGTTTATCATTACGTGGCATTGTTATATAATCCACGTGTACATTGGCCGCACGAAAATCATCCATATTACATGTATTTGCTTGTCGAACCGCCAAATCGTTATTCATAGATGCCCTTTTGCGCACTATATCGAAATTATCTATATCCTGGGTTGTAAAGAATGCAACACGAAATTCGTATTGATTGTCTAATTTGTGTGCAATGAACCAATCCATCAATTCACGTGTATAACGTGGCTGAATAACATCATAAACAAAATTTTTACCCATATTGTTATTTATTTCAAATTCCGGAATTCCATACAACCATTTTGGCTCGCCAGGTTTCCAAAATGCCTGGTTAACAAATAGATACGTTGCAAATTTTTCTGTTTCAAAATATTTTTCATCACGAAAATAATATGAAACACCGTTTTGTTCACCGTCACGTATTTTACGTGTTGTCGCTGATATTAAATTATGAAATCCGTTTGGTATTGCATAGTTATTTATAAATGTGGTTTTACCTGTGCCAGATAATCCATTACAAACCAAGACTATATTTTTAGCCATAACTCTATCCTTTTTATTCACATTCTCTGCTCGGGAAAAACAAACGCACCATTGATGGTGCGTTTAACAATTTATAACTAATCTTCTTCCAAAAAGCTGTGTAATTTACGACGACGAGTTGGGTGATTCAACTTGTTCAAAGCCTTTTGTTCTATTTGGCGGATACGTTCACGTGTCACACCAATATATTCACCAACCTCTTCCAGAGTACAGGTTTTATTTGTACTCATACCGAAACGTTGACGTAAAACAGTTTCTTCCTTGGGATCCAATTCTGATAAAATCTGGGTAACAATTTTACGCAAATTCTTTTGTGCAGCAAACACAAATGGATTTTTCGCAGTTTCATCAGCAATAATTTCTATACGTGAACTATCATCTTCGGTACCAACAGGCGCCTCAAGTGATATTGGTTTCAAATTCACCTTCATAGCCTTGTGAATTTTGTCTACTGGTAAATAAATAATCTTGGACAATTCTTCGGCAGTCGGCATACGACCATATTTGTGCATAAATTGACGAGATGCACGTTGAATTTTATGTATGTTGTCAATCATATGTACAGGTATACGAATTGTACGTGCCTGGTCAGCAATACTGCGTGAAATACCCTGTTG
>CAMOTP010000018.1 GCA_946625925.1 uncultured Alphaproteobacteria bacterium
GGACAATAGCAAACAAAGTTGTGCCAACCGATAAAATGCGTTCCGGATCCGGACATCGTCCATCGGTATTGTTTAAGAAAAAATAATATATATTTTTCGCTTTGTATTTAATCAATTCAAACCATGTGTGGTGAGAACGGGAGAATGAAAGTCCGTGCTCCTGTTGTTTTTTGGTCTTGATTTTTTCATGAATAACTGATATTATTTCAGTTATAAAGGTGGATTTAACCTGACTTGTCCTGCCTTATAAATGGACTAAACAAGGAGTTGTTATTATGCTTATTTCCCGTTTTTTAACGATTATTATGCGTGGTGCAACATGGCAATCCACCTTTGGTTCAAATTGCAAAAACCAAAGGAGTGAATTATGCAAAGAACAGCCGAAGCGGTGTCTCTGGGACACCCAGATAAAATTGCTGATTACATTTCAAGTTATATCCTGGACAGATTAATCGAACAAGATGCTCACGTTAGATATGCTGTTGAGGTTATGGTCAAGGATAATAATGTTGTTCTGGGTGGTGAAATTACCACAACAGCAAACTTAAATGAACTGAACCATTATGTAAAACAGGCATTAGCAAAAATCGGGTATGATGAACGATACGCATCAATATGGGGCAGGTATGCCATTAATCCAGCACAAATCAAAATTATCAATATGATAGGTGTACAGTCTGCTGATATTGCCCAAGGTGTTGATAATGATGGTTGGGGTGACCAAGGTTTATTTGTTGGCTATGCCTGTCAAGGAGAAGGAAAAATAAATCGTGAATTATTCTTGGCACGAAAACTGAATTATGCCTTGTATACCCGTGCACGCCAGTCTGATAATTTGGGCCTGGATATCAAGACACAAATTACGTTGAATAATAACAAGATAGAAACAGTTATTGTGGCAATTCCAATGTTGCACGACGAAGACTTAACAGATTTTATCGTTGAAACACTGGGTGAAAAACCTGCAAATATTATCGTAAACGGCACTGGGCGATATACTTATCACAGTTCTATTGCAGATTGTGGTATTACAGGTCGAAAATTGGCCTGCGATTTTTATTCTACTGCATGTCCCATTGGGGGTGGCAGCCCCTGGACCAAGGATGCCAGCAAGGCAGATTTAACACTTAATGTTTATGCTCGTATTTTGGCGTGCGAAAATCTGGGTGATAATGACGAGTGTTTTGTTTACTTGTCTTCGTGTATTGGTCGCAGCACTCTGCCCAGCGGACTGATAAAAACGATTAAAAACGGGGTTGTTACCTATCGTGACCTATGGTGCAATCAAAAACCGCATGTGCTAATCAAGGCGCATGGCTTGGATAAACCGATTTATGCCGAATTATGTGGCAAAGGAATATCTGGAATACAGAATTAAAAACAAACCGCCCGTTTGGGCGGTTTATTCAAATCAGTATTTATAGACCTGAAATCAATTTTGTTTACCAATGCAAAACATGCAAGGTACAGAGCGCAGGTGTGTTGCTCATGTTTTATTGTGTGTAAATAAAATATTTATTCTTCGGGCTGTTCTGCGTATTTTGCAAATTCAGTAAACGATGTATTTGTTATTTTCAGCACTTTCGCGATGGTTTCGATAGATAACCACCTGGGTTGACCGTATTTTGATACACGTTTAGAACGATTAAATGTGGTTGGATCCAACCCCGCAGCACGAGCCAAACCACTGCAACTAAAGTTGTGTTCTTTTGCTAATTTTTCAACAGCACTCCACAATTTTTCATTAGTTATCATTTTAACATTTTCCCAAAAATAAGTTTTTATTCTTTTTGATTAATTTTATCATAATTATTAAAAACTTCAATATAATATATCGTAATACGATAATTTTCCTATTTTATTCAACCAAATTATTAAAAATATTGTAAAACCAAGTTTTTTTATAACTGATATCCGTATATTATAATTAAAAATTAACAAATGTAATGCAGGATATTTTCCTAAAATACAAATTGGTACTGTCAGTTCAATATAAAATATCTTGGTCATGCAATGCCAAAAAATAACACGATTCGTTGATGTTAACTAACATATAAAACAACAAAAAACATAGATTATGGGGTGTTTTTTTGTTATAATTAAGCCAAAAGAGTACAGATTATGACAGATAAAGAAATACTGGATAAAGTGGATGTTGTATTGAAAGAACTGGACGATTTTGCCGGGAAGATTGATTCTGATATGAAAAAAATGTCACGTCCTGAATATATGGAAAAATATACCGAAAAAAACACGCATTTTGCTTTTTCTGCCCAAGAGATATATGACAATAAAATACCGTTCAAGGTTATTGGCTGTACGGGTATTGCAAAATTATTTTCGTTTTTTGCACGCCAAAAGGGTTTACCCCAAGATGTATTTTTTATTGTCCCAACGGTTAAAATTGATGATTTAATAAATGGCGAACATCTTAACGGACATCAAATTGCCGCGGTAAAATTATCCGATGGTCAATATCATTTATTTGATCCTGGTGCGGGAAATACATTTGAAAGCACAGAAATAAAAACAAAAGCCGGTCGGGCTGTGATTACCAGTGCAATTGATGCACAGCATTCTGGTAAATTGGAATATATGATAACTGATTTTATGCACCCGGATGATTTTGACAAGGTTGACAGTTATCAAAAGTTAGAAAACATATACAAGAATAAACAGGTGTTAAGATGGCGTTCTTTTGTTCGTGGGCAAACAAATATAGATAAAATCGTTTATAAATCAATAGTAAATAAAATACCAACACTGGATTATATTATGGGTGTTGATAACATGTCTGAAACAGATAAAATTTTTTACGAAGCATACAAAAAATATGGAAACAGAAATCATACCTGGCAAGATTTCAAAGAAATGTTCAATGGCGATGTTGAAACTATGCAAAAAACGGTCAAACATTGGAATACATGGGATAAAATAAATACTGTTGCATGTTCTGCACACGATAAAATAACAAAATTGACCAAACAAATTGTAGATTTGTTAAAAAAATATAATTTGCAAAAAATTAATCCTGATTTATATAAATCGTACAAGGATAAATATCCTGATTTGGCGGCTGCTTTTGAAGAAAGAACGAAGATTTTTGACTCAATTCCACAGGAAAATTATTCAACATTTGATGTGGATATTTCTAAATTAGAAACCGAATTTGAATCTAAATTTCAAAATATGTCAAATGCAGATAAAAAACCAGATTTGATAATGCCGTATATTGATAAAATGTATGAATTGGTTGATATGCGAAATCGTGATTTTGTTATGGGTGAACGCATCCAGGAATATCTAAAAATTATTTGGAATAACCCGGACATATTGCATATGGCTGTGAAATTCAAGGATTTATCTGGAACTGAAAAGGTTGATTTGGCGCGTTTGATATTAAATGAAAGTGCTAAAAAATTTGGAACACCAACAGGAACGGTTTTGCAAGACGATGCAGAAAATGGACCTCATGCATTAAAGCCTGGCCAAGAAGGTGGGTATGCCAATAAACGACGCGAATTTTTATTTTTACCGGATTCTTTTACGGATTTACCAAAGTTTTTATCAATTTTGGCACACGAAGATGCACACAGAATTGATTATTTTACATCCAATATGGGAATGCTGGGGGATCAAGTAATGAAATGGGCGGAAGATAATTATTTTGATAATGTGGGCATCGGTACCACAGAGTATCGTAAACAGCCCAGTGAACAAAGTTCGTATTACTTACAAGATACAATCGGGTCTGCTTTGGATTATGTGGTCAGACATTCTGCAGATAAAGAATAAAAGTAAACGCACAAACATGTTGACAAATATCGTTTAGGGTGTTTTAATATGCCGAAAATCCAATAATCAAGATGGATAATGTAAATAGAGGAACATATTATGCGTAATAATTATAACAAATACATAAAACCTGTTTTGCAAGACTTGAGTCCAGATGCCTATCAGGAATTGAGTAATAATGCGGTTGCAAAAGAAGTTTTAGATAAAATGCGCAAACTTACATTTTGGTTTTGTCACAAAAATCAGCAAGATGTTATGACTAATGTTTTATTTTGGGAAATCATCTGTTTGTATGCTCGTGCAGAGTTTTTTAATCCGGCAAGATACGATGAATTCGATGATACACAAAAATTCAAGGCGGTTATTGAAACAGCCCAAGAAGATTCAGTTCGTAAATCTTTTAATTTTGTATCACGTGTTCCATGCTATCCGATGAAAAACAGATTTAAAAATTTACAAAATTTGGTTAAATATGCTCGTTTGGAAAAAATATACTAATTTTTTTATCCGCAAAATCTTTGATTTTGCGGTTTTTTATTGCATAAAATGGTAAAGGTATTACACTGACAATTATGCAAAAGTATATTGATTCACATTGTCATTTGCCGAAAAATATGTCGTTTGAACAGGCTTTTGAAAAAGCCAATAGTGTCGGTATTGTGGGCTGTGTTTTAAATTCGGTATCAGAATCTGATTGGCCCCGAATAATAGATATATCTAAACACAATAAAAATGTAGCATGTTGCATAGGAATTCATCCATGGTGTATTGATTCTGCTACGGTGAATTGGATGCATAATATGGATGCCATTTTACAAGACAATCCACACATAATGATAGGCGAGGTCGGATTGGATAAAACGCATGATAATTTTGTTAATCAAGAAAGAATTTTTACACGCAGTGTTGAATTGGCAATACGATATAACAGGGTATTAAATTTGCATTGTGTTCATGCGTGGGACAGTGTTTTAAAAATACTAAAAATGTATAAAAACAATCTGCCAAAAATAGTGGTTCATGCATTTGATGGAACACAAAATGCACTAGATTTTGATGAAAATTTGTATTTTTCATATTCGCCAAATATTGCGAAAGTAAATTATAAAAAAATTAAATTAAGTCTTTGCAAAGTGCCTAAAAATAAAATTTTATTGGAAAGTGACAGTGACGATTTTTTGCCGGTTTTAACTGCGGCTAATGCCGTTTTGGATGCGCGACCAGATGTTTCCGCAGATGACATTTTTAATAATACAATGGGGGTGTTTTTTAATGGATAGATTACACAGAATTCGTTTATTGATTGGGGATGAAAATGTCAAAAAATTGCAATCAAAAACAGTAATGATTGTTGGTTGTGGTGCGGTCGGTTCTTTCGCAATCGAGGCACTCGCACGCAGTGGTATCGGACATATTATTTTGGTTGATTTTGACCGGGTGGAAATATCAAATATTAACCGACAATTATTCGCCTTGCACAGCACCATTAACACCCCCAAGGTTGATGTTGCGCGTGCACGTATTAACGATATTTCGCCAGATATAAACGTTGATACATTCAATATGTTTTGGGATGAAACGACAGATATAGACGTAAAACCTGATTATGTAATTGATGCCATAGATTCTGTTCAATCTAAAATAGCCCTGTATCGTTGGTGTACAAACAAAAAAATACCTTTTATTGCCAGTATGGGGGCTGCACAAAAAACAGATATATCGGCAATAAAAATATCTGCAATATCAAAAACAACCGTATGCCCATTGGCGGCGCGTATTCGTAAATTAATTCGAACCGAAAACTTGCCAGATTTCCCGGTTGTTTATTCAACACAAAGCCCGATAAAAAATGAAACAGGCGTATTGGGTTCTATGATAACGGTCACCGGTGATTTTGGACTGAAATTGGCTGGGTTTGTTATTCAAGAATTGGTAAAATAATACGGCAATCAGTATGTGGTTATAAGCAGAAAATCCTAGAACTTAAAATTTTTTGCACTTATTCCTAAGTGCTGTTTGTTAATTGAAATTAAAATTTGTTTGCCTTATAATAGAAATATCAAAAAGTTATTCTTTTTGATACTGAATAAGGGAGAAAAAATAGATGAGAGGACTAACGGCTTATATCCTAGAACCATTAACCTTTATTGGTGCCTTGAATTGGGGACTGGTTGGGTTGTTTGGTTTTGATTTGGTTGCATGGATTTTTGGTCCGTCAACCTATGCAGCAAGTATCGTATATTCTATTATCGGTGTTGCGGCATTGCTTTGGTTAGTGTGGATATTTATTGATAAACCAACAACTAATCGTTAAGGCAAAATAAAAATGTGTCGATAATAAAAATCCCCTTGATGGGGATTTTTTATTTCAAAATCTGATAATTGACTTTTATATATTAAAATTCTAACATATAAACTCGATAACAAACATAAATTCAAGGAAGTATTAAAATGCCAGAAAAAATATCTTTTTATAATACAATGTCGCGCAAAATAGATACAATTGAACCAATCGATGGCCAAGAATTCAAAATGTATTGTTGCGGTCCAACTGTATATAATTATGCACATATCGGCAATTTGCGCACATATGTATTCGAAGATTTATTGGCAAAAACAATACGTACTGCGGGATATAAATTAAAACATGTAATGAATATTACCGATGTTGGACATTTAACCAGTGATGCCGATACTGGTGATGATAAAATGTTGTTGGCTGCTGAACGCGAAAAACTGGCTGTATTGGATTTGGCGCGTAAATATGAAAATGCCTTTTTTCAAGACGAGGCTGCATTAGGCATAAATCGTCCTGACATTGTCGCACGTGCGACTGAACATATTCAAGATATGATTGAATTTGTAAAAAAATTAGAAGAAAAAGGCTATGCTTATATTGCTAATGGTAACGTATATTTTGATACATCAAAATTCCCAGAATATGGTAAATTATCCGGTCAAGATCGCAGCGAATTAAAACATGGTGCCCGCGTAGAACAAGATTCCAGTAAACGTAATCCATCTGACTTTGTTTTATGGTTTACATCATCCAAGTTTGGCAATCAAATACTACAATGGGATTCACCATGGGGGCGTGGATATCCTGGGTGGCATATTGAATGTTCAACGATGGCAATGAAATATTTAGGCGAACGTTTGGACATCCATTGTGGCGGTATTGACCATATTCCTGTGCATCATGAAAATGAAATTGCACAGAGTGAGGCTTTCCTGGGGCATAAATGGGTTGATACATGGATGCATGCGGCATTTTTACAGGTCAAAGACGGTAAAATGTCAAAATCATCTGGTGAATTTTTGACAGTTGATGCATTGGTTAAAAAAGGATATAAACCAGAACATTATAAATATTTTTGCCTGACATCGCATTATAAAACAGCGGCAAATTTCACATTCGAGGCATTGGATTCTGCTAAAAACACATATGAATCTTTGATTAGTAAAATACGCGAATTCAAACGTATTGCTGCTAATGATGCTTCGGAAAATTCGGAAATGGTGGAAAAATATATTCATGATTTCAATGCGCATATGTTTAACGATTTACACAGTCCTCAGGCCTTGGCGGTTATGTGGGACGCTGTCAAAAATCCGGATATGCCTGCAAAATCTAAATTAAAATTTTTGGAACATGTTGATACAATATTCAGTATGTCTTTGACCAAGGTGATAAACGAGGTCGAGGAAACATTACAAATAACAGACGAGGTTGCAAAAATTATTGCCGAACGCCAAGATGCACGTGCAAACAAGAATTGGGCCGAATCCGACAGGTTGCGCGATGAATTGGCGGCCATGGGAATTCTTATCAAAGATATGCCTGGTGGCGAATATCAATTATCAAAAATAGAAAAATAATAATAAAACCGCCTGTATGGCGGTTTTTTAATCTTTTATAAATATTGCAACCTTATGTAAAGCCCGGAATAAAAATACGGTCGCAACTAATGCACAACCTAATGCAGTTGTTAAACCAAATCCATCTACTAAAAATTTAGATGCAAACAAAATAATTGCACCAAATACAGTGGAAACCATTGCGCGTGTTGAAATAACAGTTCCTCGTTCCGTAGATTTAATACAATGATGAATTAATGTGTTGTATTGTAAGCCTACCAATGCTTGCAATGGTGGAATTGCCGCCACAATTGCACATAAAATATATATCACAACCATATTGTTGATATGTAATGCCAATATTCCCGCAGTAATGCATAATGCCACAGATAAAACAGATAAAACAGATATTGTCAGATTACCAAGTTTATCGCATATTTTATACGCATATTTAGATAATATTGCGCGTTCTAATTGGTTTACACCAACATAAATACCAAATAAACTAACTGGTACACTAACGGTTTCCATTATTGGCTGTAAAATCCATAACAGCATAATTGTAAAAGCACCGAACAATGCTGGGAATATAATAAAATTACGCAGTTTTGTTTTTTTCATTGTTCGAACGGTAATACCAATTGCATCTGCCAATGCACTTTTATGATTTACAACGCGTTTAACTTCGGTCAATTCTGGCAAGAATAAAAATGCGATAATTGCAATTCCTGCAATTGTTGTTTCTGTCCATAATAAACTATCGCCACCAATGACAGCGTATAACATACCACCCAATACGGTTGCGACAAAACTGGCAATATTACCATATGTTGCAACCTCGCCAAATTCTTTTAAAAATTCTTGTTGTGTATTATTGCGTTTCAGCAAATCGTACGTATACGCCTCCATTGTGCCAGAAAATAATGCCGACGATACACCCAACAATCCTTCGCCCAGCATAATCATCCAAAATCCATGTGCCATGGCGACGGTTGCGAAACCTGCTGTTGCAACAGCGGCTGCACTAATTAAAACACGTCTGCGACTTAAACAATCGGACATATAACCCGACGGAATTTCGAATAAAAAAGCAGCCAATCGGAATAATCCTTGGATTAAAAAGAAATCACCAACCGTAATACCTTTTTGCGTATAAATCAGAACAATTACAGGTAAAATCAACATAAAATTATGACAAAACCATCCCAGACGCAACAGGCGTAATCCAGATTTTACAGACTTGATTTTATCAGTTTTTTGCATAAGAATATTTTACCATAAATAACACGTACAAACAATAAAAATCACAGCATTAAATTGACACAGCATTACAAATTTTCTATAATTCAAATATGTCAGAAACACTAGATTTATTTATTCGCAGCGAACATGCGGAACTGTTAAAAAAGTTAAACGAATGGGATATTGCATACCATCAAAACGATGCACCAATTGTTGATGATGCAACATATGACGCGGCAAAAAAACGTGCCCTGGAATTAGAAGAGAAATTTCCTGAACTTGCGAAAAATGGTGCATCAACACATGTCGGTGCCGCGGTATCCAGCAAATTCAAATCATATCCGCATACCGTTCCAATGTTATCAATATCTGATGTATTCAATGAAAGCGAGGTTGCTGATTGGTTTTCCAAACTAACCAGTCACGATATTTTTATTGAATTAAAAATAGACGGTGTATCTTTTGCTGCACGTTATGAAAACGGAATATTGGTACGTGGATTAACCCGGGGCAGTGGGGTTGCTGGCGAAGATATTACTGCAAATTTACGCACAATACCTGATATACCACAAAAATTAACAGGTAATTTTCCCAATGTTATCGAGGTTCGTGGCGAGGTATATATGTCTCGTGCAGATTTTATAGCATTGAATGAACGTTCGTCAAAACCATTTGCAAATCCACGAAATGCGGCTGCGGGCTCTTTGCGTCAATTGGATGCAGGTATTACCGCTAAACGTAAATTGTCTGCATTTGGTTATACTTATGGTGATTTATCTGCACGTGATTGGAATACACAAAGTGAATATTTTGCAAGATTGGAATCATGGGGATTCAAAACAACGGCTAAATGGGCACGTCATGTACATTCTGTCGCAGAAATCCAAGATGTATATAATGACATAATGGCACAGCGGGCCGAAATACCATTTGATATAGACGGATTGGTAATAAAGGTTAATGACGTTGCCACCCAGGAACGTATGGGTTCACGTGCAAATTCCCCCAGATGGGAGGTCGCATATAAATTTCCTGCGGCACGCGGAATAACGGTTTTACGTGATATTACTGTCCAGGTTGGACGGACGGGGGTTTTGACACCTGTTGCCGAACTAGAACCTATTAATATTGGTGGTGTTGTTGTGTCGCGCGCCACATTACATAACGCAGATGAAATTGCACGTCTGGGTGTGAAAATTGGTGATAAAATAATTGTACAAAGGGCAGGTGACGTTATTCCACAAATTGTTGGTATTGCCGAAACAGATTCTAATGCACCGGCATACACATTTCCAACAGTTTGCCCTGTATGTGGTGGTATGGTTGTCCAAGAATCTGGTGCGGTTGCACGCAGATGTGTAAACAGTTTGGGATGCCCGGCACAACGTATTGGCGAATTAGAACACTTTGTATCGCGTCATGCTTTTGATATAGATGGCTTGGGACCACGTCAACTGGAATTGTTTATTGAACGTGGATGGATAAACACAGCCGCAGATATATTTAAAATAATAAATTTGCATGCTGACGGTATTAAAAATATGGACGGTTTTGGTGATAAATCTGTATTTAATTTAAATAAATCAATTGAAAATGCCCGTAATATAGATTTGCATCGTTTTTTGTACGCAATCGGTATTCCTGATGTTGGCGAAGTGACTGCGAAATTATTAGCAAAAAAGTTTGGCAATTTGGATGCTGTTCGTAATGCTACATATACCGAATTAAAAGATATTGATGGTGTTGGTGATGTAATGGCAAACGAAATAGTATCTTTCTTTGCTGATGAACACAATAAACAGATTTTGGACGATTTATTACACCAGGTGACAATAATAAATGCCAAAACGGTTGAAAATACAGATGGTCCATTGTCAGGTAAAAAAATAGTTTTAACAGGAACATTGGCAAATTATACCAGGGATGAAATGCGTGAAATTCTGGAAGGTTTGGGTGCACGTGTGCAATCGTCCGTATCGCCAAAAACTGATATTGTTTTGGCAGGGACCGATGCCGGCAGTAAATTGCAAAAGGCCACCGAACTGGGAATTACCATCTGGTCCGAAGACGATGTAAAAAAATTACTAGATTAGCAATATAGAAAATTTTTATTTTATAAAAAAACACCCCACATATCGTGGGGTATTTTGCTTTCAAGAAGAAACTTATTAAATGCTGTCTGGGTTGACCCAACGACCGGCTTTCAACAATCCTGGGGCCATACCTTCATTAGTGCGCAATGCGTTAATTAAACTGCGTGCACGTGCAGCATCCAAATTGATAATACGAACTTTGTACATACCGCCTTCGTTGACCACAACTGCATCACCGTATGTTTTCATACGTGCAGCCATAGAATCAGCGCTATCTTCCGCATAGAAAGCGGCCAATTGAATTGTGTAATCACCTGTTGCAACCGGTGCTGGTTGTGGCTGTTGTGCCGGGGCAGGTGCAACTTGTGGTGCTGGTTCCACTGTCATTGTTTCTGTTGTTTTTTCAACTTCGGTCACTGCATTTGTGCCAATTGTTGCATTTTTAACAGCCAATGACTGTTCTGTCAAAACCTGAACTTGTACTTTTGCTTGGGAATTCATACCAATCTTTTGCGCTGCCGCAGGTGACAAATCCATAATTCTGGTATTCACAAAAGGACCACGATTGTTTACACGAACGATAACATATTGTCCATTATCCAAATTTGTGACCTTGGCAATTGTTGGCAAAGGTAATGTCTTGCTGGTTGCGACCATCTGGGACATATCAAACATTTCACCATTAGTAGTTTTTTGGCCGTTCAATTCTTCTGGGATAATACCGGCAATACCGGTTTGATTATATGTCAAATCTTCGGATGGAATATATTGAACATCATCAACCTTGTATGCATTACCAATATAATATTTTGGTGCAGCTGCCATTAAGTACGAATCATTTAATGATGGTGTGCCACCAGCCAAACTTTCTTCGGACATAGATTCAGAACCATAAACACCACTGTCTTGGTTTGTCATACATCCTGTCAGTACAGCCAGCAAAGCCGCCATAGAAACCACTTTTTTCATAATGTTTTCTCCTTTTAAGCTCGGTTAAAGGGAGTCAAATAAATTGGAAACTCCCTACATTCTCACGAAACATTTTATCATAAATAAAACCCAGTTTCAACTTTAATTTGCTGAATTTATAATTTCTTGTCCATTACATAGGCAACTGGCAGGTATAAAATCCCAAAAGCTGCAATCGCAACACACAAAGATACCAAACCATCAACTGGGGCAAACCATAATCCAACGCCTAAAATCCCAGACCACACACAGAAACCAATAGCGGTTCTAATTGTTTTTCCATCCCATTTAACCAATTTCTTCTTTTTGCAAGCATGTGCCAACAACAGGTTTTTAACATAACCACTGATGACCACACCCACAGGAATTGCCAGATATCCCAAATGATAAAACAGACCAACATAAATCACAGCAGCCAACCCCAATGACACAATACTTGTTTTCACAGGTGTTTTAACATCTTGACTGGCGTACAATGTTTTGCTGTAAATTTGGCTGATTAACATAGCAGGCAATACCAAACATTGAATCATAATAGCAATTGCAACGGCATGTGTTGATTCTGGGGTCCATGCACCATATTGGAATAAATTCCGGATAATTGGTTCGGCCAATACAAACAAACCAACCATACAAGGAATTATCAGCATCAATGAACGTCGCATAGAAAAGTTTTGTTGATTGTATACACTTTTCAGATTTTTTTCTGCCAACGCATTTGATATAGATGACATTAAAACAGTTCCAACGGCCAGTCCAATCATCGCAAACGGTAATTGAATAATTCTATCGGCATAATATAACCATGATACCGCCCCAGATTGAAAACTGGCAACCAAAGTTCCAACAATAATAGTAATCTGATAAAATCCACTACCAACCAGGCTGACCCCAAATCGTTTTAACATAGATTTAATCTTGTCGTTCCATTGTGGACGAACCAATCTTAATCCAAAATTTCCAGAACGGATTCGTCCCCATAAAATACAACATTGAATTATTCCAGATAAAACAACCGTTCCTGCCATAATATACAAAATGGTCTGGGGGGCAAACCATGCGGCCAATAATAATGCACATATCAACATAATGTTTAATAACACAGGCATAAATGCCGCCAATATAAATTTAGAAAAGGCATTTAATACCGCAGATAAAAATGCTGATGCGCAAATAAATATAACATACCAGAACATAATTCTGGAAATAATAACGGTTAATTCTAATTTGCCAGGGTCAGATGAAAAACCAGGGGCTAAAATACAAACGATGGCCGGCATAAATATTTCAAAAACGACTGTAATTCCCAATAAAACAACAATCAGCCAAGAAAATACATTATTGGCAAAGTTTTTGTCTTTCTTGGAATCAGCAAACATCGGAATAAATATAGCGGACAAGGCACCTTCGCCTAATAAATCACGGAACAGGTTAGGTAATTTGAACGCAGCCAAGAAAATGTCAGATAATCGTCCTGCACCTAATACACGTGCGATTAACATATCGCGTATAAATCCAAAGACACGACTGATGCCGGTCATTGCGCCAACACCAAATATATTCCGTCCTAATTTCATAAAATATCCGCCTTTATAAAAAAATTCTTTTATTTTGAACGAATATATTATACTGTGTAAGTACAAGGAAATTCAAGTATGAAAAAAATAATTCTATTAACGGCTGTGGCTGCGATTATATCAGGGTGCGCTGGGGAACAAATTGAACCAGAAAAAACGATGGAACAATTATATACCGAGGCGTACGATGAATTTAATGATGGTAATTATGGAACGGCTGCGGAGGTGTTTTTAACGGCTGAATCTGAACATTCAACAGATGCACTGGCACCTGATGCCTTGATAATGGCTGCATATTCCAAATATATGGACGATGATTTCCCTGGTGCCTTAATTGTTACTGATCGTTTTATGCGTTTTCATCCTGGGCATATGGATGTTCCTTACGTGCTGTATTTACGCGGAATGTGTTATTATCGCCAGGTCAGTGACGTTCGTCGTGAACCGGGTATGTCTGTATATGCTTTACAACAATTTGAACAATTGGTACAACGCTTCCCGTCCAGCGAATATGCAGAAAATGCCAAGAACAAAATTATAATCCTAAAAAATTATATAGCAGGCAAGGTCATGTATGCTGCACGTAATGATATGAAACGCGAAAATTGGACATCTGCAATAACCAGATTACAAAATGTTATTACAACAGCCCAAGAAACCGTTATGACGGCCGAGGCCATGTATCGTTTAACACAATGTTATAATGCGATTGGTTTGCCAGAACAGGCGACCGGTTATGCCGATATGTTGCGTAAAAACTTTCCAGATAACGAATGGACGAAAAAGTTAGATAAATAAAAATGCCCAAACGGGCATTTTTTATTTAGAAACTTGTTTTGAAACCTAATCTTGCTTCGTTTGTATCTGCGGTCACTTCGATACCTTTTGGTAAATATTCATCAACCAAAATCCAGGTAAACAAACCGGATAAAACAGCGCCACCCAAAACATCATGCCAATAATGTGCCTTGACCTGGGTTCTGGCCCATCCTGTGACCAAACTCATTCCATATGGAATCAGTGCAGGCTTCCACCCGTATCGTTTGTGTACGAACATTGCACCAGAAAAAGCCCCAACTGCATGTCCACTGGGAAAAGATTTTTTATCACTCTTATTAGGACGGGTTTCTAAATTCAACGATTTTATTCCTTCGCTGGCCAATTGTGACAATAATACGGATTCGCCTAATTGTAATGTTCCTTGGTAATCTTCTGCCATCATGGTCATACCTAATGCATATGTAGGACTCATAATCATCATTATATCGCTTAATTTATTTTTGTTCTTAAAAATATCTGATGCTTTTGCTGGTAAACAGCAACTTAAAACACATGCAAACACAAATATCGGTGTCAGTTTTAGCATACGGTGTCCTTTTTGTTTTATAGGAATAAATACCTGACACGAATATAAAAAATACTAGGAATAAATTCAATTAAAAAGTGAAATCAGTGATTATATTTGTGTGTAATATTATTGTTTTAATTTATTGCCTAACGCATTGCCGATTTTACTAAAATCTAATCCGATGTCGCCATTACCAGAACTGTTCCCAGAACCAAAATCTATGTTGCCCAACACCGCGCCACCAATTGCACCAGCCCCAGCGGCAACAGCACCGCCCTTGACGCGTTGCGCAGATGTGTCTTTTGCTTCATTTATTTTTGTTTTATCTGTTTCATTTCCCATTGCTGCACGATATAACGAAGCATAAGTTCCATTTTCAATGCCTTTGCCTGCGTTATCATATAAACCAGTACTTTCTTTCTTTAATACAACCTGGGATTCTATACCTGGTTTCATACCTAATGCTGTTTTGCGTTCTTTTATTTTTTCTGCCAAATCGACATATTCTTGGTATATTTTTGTTAATTGATTTGCACCGGGAACTTCAATGCTTTTTTCGTTGTTTTTATATATTTTATCACCGATTTTACATTGAAAAGTCGCCATATAGGCCCGCATATCGCGTTCTGCTGCTTCGTCAGCGGATTGTTCTGCCAAACCCTGTGCCAACTGCATGCCACCAATTCCTGTTGCCGCCATCGACAGCCCTGATACCAATCTATTTTTCAAAGACGTTTCGTTTTCTTTTGCTTTTTTATATGCATCCTCTAACTTTTTTAATTGATCGGTTCTAACAACATTACTGACGATACCACGCAAGAATTGTTCGTCTGAAATATTTTTACCCAAAGCGACAGTCTTATTAAAATCTTCATCGATATTTTTTAATTTATCGTTTATATCTGCAATTACTGCTGCTGTATAATCACCACTCACCTGTGCCACAGCATTGGTTATACTTGGGGTATCTGTATTTACAACAACATGTTGTCCTGCATCGGTATTGTCGTTTGCATCGGGAACATCCGGTATTACTGGCACAGGTACATCTATTTGTGCAAATTGTGCATTTGTGACATCGCCAGGATTATTTAACTGTGCCAACATATCCGCAGGATTCAGATCCGGTATTTTATCTGGTGTTTGTCCCCTGGTTGTATTATTGGATACAGCCGGTGTTTCTGGAACATCCGGTATT
>CAMOTP010000019.1 GCA_946625925.1 uncultured Alphaproteobacteria bacterium
GTGAAAACGCGGTATTCAAACCAATCAAGATTTATCGTATGGCACGTGCAAAATCATTCTTGTCACGTGGCATAAAAATTGATTGGATTTGCAACCCAGAACTTTTAACCGAGGACATGAATATCCCGGCCCAAACAACATTTTATTATCCAAATGGGGTCAGTGATTTCTTGGCTGAAAAAACAGATTCCAAACCAAGAATTTTACCAAAAATGTTTTCTGGGTCATTGGATTTTCCGGACGATTCTGGCCGTATTGAATGGGCACTGACATTTTTAACCGATGAAAATGGCGCTGCATCTGACGACGGATTTTTTGCGTCTTATTGTAATACGATTGCAACAATTGATGGTGGCACGCACGAGAGTGGATTTAAATCCGCAATCACCAAGGGTATCAAGGCATACGGTGAAAAAACAAATAACAAGGCTGCTGCCACAATCGTCAGCGATGATGTATTTGATTCTGTGGCGGCCATTGTATCTGTATTTTATAAAACACCACAATTTTTGGGACAAACCAAAGAAAAATTATCCAACCCAGAAATTGCACGTTATGTTGAAAATGTTTTACGCGATCCATGGGAAATGTTTTTGGCATCCGATCCAAAAACATCAAACGCATTGTTATCATTCATTATAAATTTGGCAAACGCGCGTATAAAAACAAAACAGGTCAAAGATATCGCACGCAAAACCCCAACAAAAAGAATTCGTATGCCTGCAAAATTGGCTGACTGCACCAAACATGGGGTTGAGGGTACTGAATTATTTATTGTCGAGGGTGAATCTGCTGGTGGTACCGCAAAACAGGCACGCGATCGTGCAACCCAGGCCATTATGCCTCTGCGTGGCAAGGTATTAAATGTGTTATCAAATTCTGACGAACGTTTCAGTGCGAATCGTGAATTAAATGATTTAATTGATATCATTGGTGCCGGCACCGCCAAAGATTGGAATGACGATAAATTACGTTATGAAAAAATAATTGTTATGACCGATGCCGATGTCGATGGCAGTCATATTGCATCATTATTAATGGCATTTTTCTATCAGTATATGCCCCAATTGATATACGGTGGTCATTTATATTTGTCATGCCCACCATTGTATAAATTCACATGTGGCACCGAATCGTTTTACGTGGATTCTGATGAAGAATTAGAAGAATTAAAGAACGGCAAATATAAAAATAAAAAGGTTGAAATTTCCCGATTCAAAGGGTTGGGCGAAATGATGCCAAATCAGTTAAAAGAAACGACAATGTCGCCCAAAACGCGTCGATTGATAAGGATTGAATTACCGCCACGCACAGATGATGGTGCCGAAGATACTGAAAAAACACGAACAATCGTAACCGAATTAATGGGTAAAAAGCCAGAGTTCCGTTTTAAATTCATAACCGAACACGCCCAATTCGTCAAAGATTTATTTGTGTAAATTTCATAAAAAAAACAACCGCCCATCCGGGCGGTTATTTATACAACTTCTACCAATATTTTCCATACATATCTTTATTATTCTTCAATATAAACTCAAGTTGTGAATCAGAATCACTCCACCAATCGTATGTGGAACCTGGTTTTACAGATTTTTTAGTAATGATTTTTAAATTATTTTTTTCTCTAGATTCACTCCATTCCCATATATATAAGTTAGGATCTTTTTGAGTAGAACAAGCTGTCCATGAATCGTATTCGTTTTGAGCTTCCATAACCATAACACCATCCGAACACAACATAAAACAACACACATAAGCATTGTTCGATACTTTAAATACACAAGGCGAAAAACAACTGCTAATCTTACTATTATTCTCAGCGACATAATATCCGCTACTTTCAGCACCTTTGTACTTTTTGCCTGGTTTTATAAGCTGCTTTAATTTTGCAACTGTATTATATTTCTTATAAAAAGCCGCTTCTTTTCTAGTCAAATCCTCCTGAGCTTTAAGCTCTTTTACATATTCATTATATCTAACAACCAATTGCTTGCCAAACGCATTACACACATCCGTCGATTTGTGATATGTTTTATGAACCTGGGCACAAACTTTAACAGCTTCGGCTATAGAAAACCTTCCTTTCCTATTATGATATAACTCATTTTGAATTTTATCGTGAATTGCATCACCAATTTTACCAATTCCAGCATCCTCCAATGCCCAAGATATTGGAATCCAAGTCTCAAAATATAATTTTGTGTTCACATCTATCGGAGTGGGTTCCGCAACAGCTACACCCAATGAAATAACACATAATGTTATTGCAACTATTATTTTTTTCATTATCTCAGCGCCTCCTCGCATTTATCTGCTGCTGCGACTGCTTTTTTAATCGCACTAATTTGTGTTGCATTGAATACCGTCGCAACCCCAGATGCCACCGTTGTTCCACCTGCCAATATATTTGATGCAGTATTCAACTTAGCTTCTGTAGAAGCATCACCACTGCGCACCGCATCAGAGTTTGCCGATGCCGATGTTATCGTGCCAGCCAATCCCAATGCCGCACCAACACCCGCCGATACAGCTGCACCAGTTGCACGTTTATCAATCGATGACAAATCTACATTTTTCCAATCGGCACAATCGTTAACAATTTTATCAGCCTTTACCAAATCCGATTCAGATGCTGTATTTTCTGTTCTGGCACGCAATTGTTCTTCTTTTAATACATCGATTGATTCAATACATTTATCAATCAAGCTTTGCAAATCTTCATCAACCTTGTTATTTGCCGCAATAATCACACCTGCCGTATCAGCAACAGTCGATGCCGCCAATGTTCCTGTTCTGACATTCCCTAATGTTTTAGATTTTTCTTCCAACTCTGCAATTTTCTGTAGTTCATCTGATGATTCTGCATCCACACTATCTATAATAGCTTGAAGTTCTTGTTCAAATGATGCAACATCTTCAATTTCAATTAATTCATTTTCAACAGCTTGAGCTATCAACACCCTTTGCTCTGCATCAACACCAGCCTTGGCAATACCGGTTCCTAATGCAACACCCGCAGACACTGTTCCCACACCCGTCACCGCGGTATTTATGCCTGCCATTGTTTTCATTCCTGACATTTTATCAGAAATACCTGAACACGCGCTCTTGGCATTTTGTATTGCAATATTCAACGAAGAATCATCGGCATATGCACCAAATCCAACCATAGAAAAAATGCACACCGCCATACCTGTACAGAATTTTTTCATAAAAAATCTCCCATCTCTCACGATGGGCATTATATCATAATTTCATCCAAAAAACAACATAATGGAATAGATGCGACGTTGTTCACGAGTGCAGTGTACAAATGCTACATAAACGAGTAAACAACAAGCAGATATCCATTATATTGTTTTTTCTATTTGCATTCCGCAATTAATTGACTAATTTGTGCGGATAAAACCAAGTCTGTTTTTTGTAATTTTTCAATTTGACGGATGGAATACATAACGGTGGCATGATCACGATTGCCAACATATTGTCCAATTTCCGCCAATGACAAACGTGTCGCATTTTTCAAAACAATCATTATAATCTGGCGTGCCAACACCAATGCACGTGCACGTGATGTTCCACAAATCGCATCATATGCAACACCCAATTTTTCACTTAATGATTTAACCATTGCAATTGGTGTTTTGAATTTTTCCAATGTATCAGACAACAAATGTTCTGCAACATCTAATGTCACATTTGTTCCCATCAATTCAGCATATGTTTTTATTTTATTTGCAACACCATTTATCATATGACCATCATTTGCAATACGATTCGCAATTGCATCAGCAACATCCATATTTACACCTGCGCGTATCAACATTTTACGTTTCACATTTGCGTTTGGTGCAACAACATCTGCAACCAAACCCGATGCCAATACAGACTGTGCGCGACGATCAAATCCCGTTAAACTGTTTGGTGCACAACAAGATGTCAAAACAACATTTTTCCCGGCCGCACGTAAATCCATAATCAACTGTAAAAATTCTTCCATTGTTGCAGTTTTACCAGCCAAAGCCTGAACATCATCCAAAATAAATGTATCACAATTACGACAATAATCTTTGAATGCAAAAATAGAACGTTCACGCAACGCACGTGCAAAATCAGAAACAAATTGTCCCCCAGACATAAATACAGCCTTGGTGGATGCAGACGCGATACATTCCGCCAACAATGTTTTACCACAACCAGCAGGTCCATAAATAAACAACGGTGAAAAAGCAACCTGCTCTGCGGCAACTTTCTTTGCCGCAGACAAAACGAAAGCATTTTCTTCTGATGCAATAAAAGAATCAAAAGCAACCGCAGAATTATTAGTTTCATTCACAGGTGAATAAACCTGCATATTATTATCATTTGCGATTGATGAAACTGATGTATTAGCACGCACAACCAATTTAACATCTAAACCAAATTGACCGGCAACATCTTTTAACATTGCACCATAAACACTGGAAATATAATCAACAGAAAATTGATTTAAAGCAGACAAAACTAGAACATTATCAGAAATTTCAAAATTCAACGGTGCAAGCCAAGATGTCCAAGCAGCAAAATCCACCTGCCCTGCAATCATGTCTTTGATTGCCGTAACATCTGCTTTTATTGTTGCTACCTGCATGCCGTTTCTCCTTTCCTTCCTTAAAAGAGTTTCCTGCCCGAGCAAGAGTGTAAAAAACACCTGCACATAAACATTAAATTTTATTTGTACATCCAAAATAAAATTCAATGTTTATATATTGCCCTACTGTTATTTCACTCTCTCGCTTTTTTGTTTCTCTATCGTTTTTTACACAAAACAATGTAGAATATAAAATGTTCTTTTCAACAAAATCTTAACCGATTTTTGAACTTTTATTTTTTGACAACGATTCGGTTTTTCACCCAGATTTGTGCCTTATGTATATACATTGTATATACAAAGAATTTATTACACACGAACGTATCCACCATCTGTTTTTCGTATCAAACCGCGCAATTCTAAAACAACCAAACACCTTTTGATTTCCGAAACACTTTTTTTGACAACATCTGCCAATACAGATTCAGAAACAGGAATTGTTCCCAAAGCATCCAATATTAAATTTTCAGATTCTGAATTTTTATTATCATATGAACCAGTTTTTAACTTATTAACATTTTCAACAAAAAAATCGTTAATCCCAGAACACAATTTTGCATTACCAGATGCAATCAAAGAATTTGGCCCTGCCGCCCGCATATCCGCAGGATGTGATGGAATTGCCCATAATTCCCGATTAAAATCCAGTACAAATTGTGCGGTACGCATACTACCTGAATTCAAATCTGCCTCACTTAATATCAGTTTTTGTGATATTCCAGCAATCCACCGATTTCTTTGCACAAAATTTGTTCCACGCGGGACAAACCCAACTGGCATCTCACTAATTACTGCCCCACGTTCAACAATTTCCCAATACATCGATTCGTTTTCCAATGGCCATATATAATCCACACCGCCACCTAATACAGCAATTGTTTGTGTATTTCCATATACCCGTAATGCACCCTTGTGTGCCGCAGTATCTGTTCCTATTGCCATTCCTGATGCAACAGTCACCCCATGCGATGCGAAAGCTTCTGATAAATCACTAACAAATTTCATACCTGTTGCCGTTGCATGACGCGTTCCGACAATTGACACACATGGTTTCATCAAAGTTTCTAAATTGCCACGCACAGATATAACCGGTGGATGCCCTTTTATATTCCTTAAACTAACCGGATAAAACGAATCGTCATCACATACAAAATGTATTCCTAATGAATTTGCAGTATCTATTTCCCGCAAAACTTTATCCATTAAATTATCATCCTGGTGTAAACTATTGGCTGCTGCACCAACCGACCCAAATTGACGTACCAATTTTTCATATCCAATTGGACCAATCCCAGGTGATCGTAAAATCAATAATCTATCAATCAATTCAGACATATAAATTCACCACTTATTTTGATTAAAAAATACACAAACAACATAATATTTTCAACAAAAAAGCCCAAGATACAAATGCACCTTGGGCAATAATCTAAAACAGAAATAATATTACTTTGCAGGATTCAAATGATATACCTTATAATACTCCATTACATCTTTGTATTTCTTACAATTATCATTTTCCATTTTTTCTTTACATTCATTATAAACCTCCCCTGCCGATTTCACAAAATTATTATACTCTGTTTCATTTTTTGCTTTCAATTCCAACGCCTTTGAATTATACCATGCGGCAATATCTTTATCCTTCAAAGCAACCTGTCCTTGAACAGCACCACCAATTAACTTGTTTCCAAACAATTCCATGGCACCAACACCTACGCCAGCACTACCAACCGCACCAGCAACCGTTCCCCATGTACGTGCACTCTTTTTAGCATCCAAAATTCTGCTTCTCATTTTTTCTTTATCAATCCAATCACCACAGGTAATTGTTTGTCCCCACTCAAAATAACGTGGTTGAACATCAGCCGTATTCACACGTGTATCTTCGGAACGCATACCAACCAATACAAAGCATACGTTATTTTCTGGGTTTTCTGTATCTTCTACCATTGTAGAATAACTACCTGTATTACTATACTTAGATGCCCAAACAAAAGTATTTCCAATACCAATATTATTCTTTAAACAAGCCAATCTTTCTTTATCACGATTGACTTTTTCTGTTTTCACTTCTTCTTTAACAGTTGCATCATTAGCATTGGCTGTTGCGTTTTGATTAGCAATACTATTTTTCAATTTACTTGCAGATATAACCACAGAACGAGATGCAGTCTGTGTATTACCAGCAACCACAGAACGCCCCGCGGCAAACGCCGGCACAACCAAAGCACATAAAACCATAGAAACAAGCAATTTTTTCATGAATTTCCCACCTATGTTAAAATATATCTCTGGTACGCATTATACCACAAAACAAGATAAAAACAAAGAACAATTAACAAGTAAGCAAAAAATTTATTATTTTTTCCACTTCCATTCAATACTAGATTCATTTCCATGAATCAGACGTACAATATTATCTTTATGACGAATTGCACATAAAATAGAAATAGCCAAACAAGGCCATCCAATTGAGAAATTCATTACGAACCCTAATACCGGGAACAAACAAAATACAACAACAGCCCCCAATGAAGATTTTCCCGAAGTCAATGCAACAATTAACCATTCTATACCACACACGACAAATATAATAGGATTAATAGCCAACATAACACCGAACAAAGACGATATTCCCTTTCCACCATGAAATTTAAGCCAAACTGGGAAACAGTGTCCAACAACAGCAAAAAAACCACACCAAGCACCAAAAACAACGCCATACAACCGCCACCCCAGCCATATAGCAATCATCGCCTTGGCCATATCCAAGATCCAAACCAATCCGGCCATTCGCAACCCGCCAACACGCATAACATTGGTTGCCCCGATATTTCCACTGCCAACCTTGCGCAAATCACCACGCCCCATCATTTTAGTAAAAATCAGTCCCATAGGGATACTTCCAAGGACATATGCAACCATAACGATAAAAAAACACAACATTTTTAGATTTCCCTTGATTTTCTTTTTTGTTTATATAAAATAACATAAACACATAAAAAATAAAAGGAAAATAAATTGGCAAATCATAAGTCATCTAAAAAAAGAATTTTGGTTACAATCAAAAAGAATGCTATTAACACCGCTCGTCGCAGTGCTGTTAAAACAGAAACCAAAAAGGCATTGGCTGCAATCGCTAGTGGCGACAAGGCAGCTGCAACAGCAGCAGTTAGATCTGCAGAAAGCAAAATTATGAAGGCAGCAGGCAAAGTAATGCCAAAAAAACGTGCTGCACGCAAAGTTTCTCGCTTGGCCAAGAAAGCAGCTAAAATTGCTTAACTTGTTGTAATGCAGTAAAGATTCACCCCACTTTTGTGGGGTATTTTTCGTGTAATAAAAAATCCGGATAATATATCCGGATTTTTTTATTTATAACATTAATTAATTCAACGGTGCACCCCAATTTTGTTGGATACTACGTTCTGCATCTAATGGACTAATTAATACTTGTGGTGTCAATATAACAACCAACACATCGCGTCCAGATGCAGTCGAACGAGAACCAGACAATGCCATAAAGTCAGGATCGCCCAAACCATAACGAGTGTCATTATTCTTTTGTTTTTCAAATCCGGATACAACCAACATTTGTCCAGATTCCATAATAACCTCTTGCATAAAACTACGTTCTTCTACTTCTGGTAATTGCAATGTCACCTCGCCAATCGTTTGAGTAGACATTTTTACCAATTCACGTACAGACATTCTGAACAACAACAAGATTTTGCCATTTTCTAACACATTTGGCAATAATTGCATTGAAAAACCTGTCTGCAAATCAGCCTGATCAACCGTACTGGATTCAACAGTTGTAAAGTTTCTTGATTCGAAACGTTTAATATATCCCGTAGATGTCATATTGCTAACCGGCGCAACACGATTATTACGCGTTGTCACACCAACATTGGTAACCAAAGATACTTTTCCTTGTTTTGCCAAAGCCTCAATCAAACCTGTACTGCCTGCACCACGTGCCAATGAACCATTCATAATTTGATCGTTGGTATAAGCACCACTAACCACACTACCATTTTCAACGTGTGTTGCACCCGTTTGTGCAGACAAAGCATTAGACAACACAGCAATGTTCATCGAACTGGCACCAACCGCAGCCAAATTGTTCTTTGGATTTGCGACAATATTCAACCCTGATGTAGAATTAATAGCTGCAGCCAAATTCAACCCAAACGCAGAATCATTAGAAATTGACACTTGCAAAACTTTAACATCAATCGTCACCAATTGGGACAAACGTCTGTTTTGTTTTTCAACATAATCGCCAATACGGGCCAACACAGAAGGAGGAGCCGTGGCTGTAATAGTTCCCAAACTGCGTGAAACAGTAAACCCTGAATTTTCAGCCTTGCCTACAATAGCCGTCAAAGCCTTTTCAACCTCGTCCCATTCTTTCATGGTCGATTCCAAAACGACCTGACCAGAATTATCAGCCTGAACAGCGGTTTGATATGAAATATCCGTTCCCAAAGCATATAATGTAAATGTTCTGGTTTCCGTTTCATAGAAAACTATTGAATTTTTGTCATAATACCATAACAAATCCAAATCAGTTGCAACCTGGGACAACAAACCAGACAATTTACCAGTATACGCAACATTTATTGTCTTTTTCAATTTTTCTGCATTAATTTGCTTATCTATTTTAACAGGAATTCCTGTAATAGTATTAACATTATTAGCCAACACCTGTAAAGTCACAGGTTCATCTAATAATATAGTAATACCTGTATCTGTTTCAAATTGAGCCGGCAAATTATTACGATGTTCTAATGATATAGATTTATTTCCTAACCAGACCCCTTCGGACATAGAAACCGTATCACCACTGGCCACTTTGGCACGTGGATTTTTTGCCATTTCGAACGCATCATACGCATTAACAAAATCTTGGTCCACAGTTGATGCAACCTTTACAGACTGTTCTCTCGCACATCCTGCAATCAGTGCACCCAAACAGGCAAACAAAACTAACTTCTTTAATAATGTTCTCATATCTCTATTCTCCTACTATGGACACAAAACAAAACTACTCTTCATTCGTAGAAATTACCAACACCAAATTTCCCTTATAGAATTTTGCATATGGGACAGGTGTGGCACGTCCAAAATTACGCACCAATGCAGACGCAACATCTGTAAAACGCCCCTTGAATACAGCACTGGCCTCTATTGGATATTCACGAGATGTGGCCCAAACCAAATCCCAACCTTCTTTATCACACCAACTTTGCAAAACCTCACGCAGGGTCTGACCATTTGCAACAACCCAAGAACGAACCTGATCTGCTTGTGATTTTGGCGCTTCGGCATCACTCTTCACAGCAATCTCCGCAACATCCGCTTCTTCATCCATTTCCAAGAAAGCCGCGTCCGCTGCACCATTACGTTTTGCACAATTTTTACGTCCACTACGTGATACAGCCAAAACATCACCACCATCATCTTCTAAAACTTCACGACGCAACAATGGCATTTCGGCACCGTTTTCACATTCGTCATCAAAACCCATCGGTATCCGATGTCCATGCAACATATTGGCACCACCTGTCCAACCAGTACCATTAAAATCAAACGAATTATCAACAACCATATCATCACTAATTTTAGAAACAATACGGATACTATTACCATTATCAGCCTGAGGCTTATCATCACAACTGACAGTCACATCAGCATCAGAACCAGCCAATGGCCACGCAGGAACAGCTTCATCAGAATTTGTATTTTGTACCGCCTCAGCCTTCTGTTCATTTTTATATTCAGAACGAGACTGTTTAGTAAACACTTCGGATGTTGTTACCTGGGGTAAATATTCACTGGCAAAACAATAGCCAGCAGCAGTTGCAAACATTGCAAAAATCAAAAACTTACGAAACATTTAAAGGTCCTTTCTTTCAATCTAGATACCCTTATTATAACAATTTGACCGAATCTGTGCAAGACTAAAAAACATCATATTGTATTGTTTTTATTTTATTGGTGCATAAAAACATACGAATCGAAAAAATGTGTGTTATACTACATAATAAATTCAGGAGTTTTAACATGCAAAATACAATTATCTTAATTTTATCTATACTGACACTAGCCACTACAATCGGGATTTTTGTAATTATACGTAATCTAAATTCAAAAATTTCCAACATCAATAATACACTAACATTCCAATACAATTTAATTATGAAAATACAGTCTGTATTAAAAAACAAAAACGCAACCAATGCCGTTGCCGAAAATGCAGAAATCATTTATTCCGATTTATTACAAAATTTAATTCCTGTCATGGCAGCAATTGACGCAATGCCACGCAACACAAACGAACACCCATTATGGCGTGCACTGGGTGGGATTATGGATGAATATGCAAAAAATCCATTTACTTTGGAAAAATTACGTCGTTGCATCAAATTGGACAGCAGTATTGCACAAAATATAGATAATTACATCACACGTGCCAACAGACTTCTACAATATTTAACAACAACTGAACCTGACGGAATTTTAGCGTCTACTTTTACAGACGGATTATTGGGACAGTCTCTCACATTTTTCAACCAAGCACAACAACTTGCAGAAAATGGTGATTAAACTTGAAATTAAATCATAATCTTATACGTGAGATATCAGAAAAAAGACATGAACCAAAATGGCTTTTGGATTGGCGTCTTGCTGCATTTGATGAATGGAAAAAAATGACGGAACCCCACTGGGCCGAAATAGATTATTCGCCAATTGATTATGATTCTTTTGATTATTATGCCACACAAAAATCAATTGATAATTCAGAACTGGCAAACACATACAAAAAAATGGGAATACCAGAACACGAACAAAACGCATTATTGGGTATGGCCACAGATACCGTAATAGACAGTCAATCTGTTAACACATCATATCAACAAGAATTATCAAAACTGGGAATAATATTTTTACCTTTTTCCCAGGCGGTGATAAAACATCCTGATTTGGTAAAAAAATATCTGGGCAGTGTCGTACCATCAAACGATAATTTCTTTGCTGCATTAAACGCTGCTGTGTTTTCAGATGGAACATTTGTATATGTTCCTAAAAACACAAAATGCCCTATTGATTTAGCAAGTTATTTTCGAATAGAAACCGCAAAAATTGGTCAATTTGAACGAACCCTTATTATAGCCGACCAAGGCGCCAACCTCAGCTATATGGAAGGATGTAGCGCCCCACGTCGCCCCAACCACCAATTACACAGTGGTGTTGTTGAAATTATCGTTATGGATAATGCACATGTAAAATATTCTACTGTTCAAAATTGGTATCCAGGAAAACAACAAGGAAACAAATCAGTCGGTGGCATTTTAAACTTTGTCACAAAACGTGGCAAATGTGAAAATAATGCAACACTCGATTGGACCCAAGTAGAAATTGGTTCAGCAATGACATGGAAATATCCATCCACAATTTTGTCCGGAAATAATGCACATAGCGATTTTTATTCACTAACAATAACACGTGGTGCACAACAATCTGATACAGGTACAAAAATGATACACATTGGCAATAATTCTGTATCAAATATTTTATCGTATGGAATTGCTCTGGATAATTCAAAACAAACTTTTCGCAGTTTAGTAAATTTCACAGGAACAAATTGTACGAACGTTTCTAAATGCGACACCACAATCATTGGCGATGCTGCAACAGCAAACACGATACCAACAATTATACATACAAATGACACCAATAAACAATCCCACGAAGCAAAAACCGGCAGCATTGATTCAAACACACTATTCTTTTTAGAACAATCTGGTATAACCACAGATCAAGCAATTGCTCTAATTATCGGTGCAACAGCAAACCCAATTATTTCTAGATTACCAATGGAATTCTTGGTAGAATCAAAACAACTGATACAAATGGCAATATCAAAGGAATAATAAAAAATGCTAAAAATAAAGAATTTATCAGTATCTGTTAACAGCAAAGTTTTATTAGATAATATCACATTATCTGTAAAACAAGGCGAACGCCATTTATTATCAGGTCATAATGGTTCTGGCAAATCAACACTTGTTCAAACCATTGCCGGTAATCCTGAATACAAAATAGAATCCGGGGAAATTATATTTGATGGCACAGACATAACGAACGAGTCAACAACACGTCGTGCATTACTGGGAATATTTTTAGGTGCCCAAAATGTACCAGAAATACCTGGACTATCTGTAATGGGATTTTTAAAACATTCAATGATTGCACACAGACATTTTGAAACCGGTCAAGATTTATCTATGGCCGAATTTTTGGAATCTTTGGAATTTGCCAGAAAAAAATTAAACATACCACAAGAATGGTTAAACCGTAGTATAAATGTCGGTTTTTCCGGTGGTGAACGTAAACGTTTAATGTTATTAAGATTGATTATGACAAAACCCAAACTCGCCATACTAGATGAACCTGATTCTGGTGCCGATGCTGATACACAACAACAAATCGCAAATACAATACAAGAAATGACAGGCACCACTTTCATATTCATCAGTCATCAACAAAAATTTACAGATTTAGTTTCACCAACATCTGTAACAACACTAGAACAAGGAAAAATAAAAAAATAAAAATCGCGCTATACGCATTAAAACCAAGGAAAAAAGGAGAACAAAACAATGAACGGAATTATAATTTTTCTGGGTTTAATTATTATATTATGGTTTGGACGTTCTATATTAATTCCATTACTTGTTGCAATATTTTTATGGTATTTAATAAACGCTATTGCTGCATATTATAGAAAATTAATGCCATTTAATTATTGTAAAAAAGTATGTCCACGTTTTTGGCCTGAATTTTTCAGCATCTTATCCATATTATTATCTGCATTCAGTTTAGCTTTTTTATTCTATACGTTCGCAACACAAATCAATCCTATGTTTTCCGAATTGGTTGCACGAATTCCAGAAATACAGACTAAATTAATAGATATCAGTACATATACATTTAATTCACTTGGATTAAAATTTGATATCGACATGTTCCCAAACTTAACAGACATTGTAAAATCTGTTGGTGCATCGGCTGCAAACATTGCGACATCATTGGGCATGATTTTGATTTACATTTTATTCTTATTCGTGGAACAAAGTACATTTCATGAAAAAATGAATAATTTATTTGAAACAAAATCCAAAACCAAAAAATTTGGCTATATCGTAGAAAGTTTCGATAAAAACATGAAAAAGTATTTATTTATAAAAACATTTATTTCTGGTGCCACCGGAATTTGCGCATACATATGGTTCCATATCATCGGATTAGAATTTGCTGGCGTATGGGCTTTCTTGGTATTCATAATGAATTACATACCAACAATTGGCTCAATTGTTGCATGTGCATTACCTATCCTATACGCATTAATTTCGGGCGATTCTGTAAATTTACCAATATTAACAGCCTGTGGCTTAATATCACTAGAAATAATATTTGGAAACATACTGGATCCAAAATTAATGGGAAAAACATTAAACCTGTCGACCTTAGCAATTTTAATCAATTTAGTATTTTGGGGATTGTTATGGGGAATCGCAGGAATGTTTTTCAGTGTTCCAATTCTAGCAGCAATATTTATTATCACAGCACAATTTGATTCAACCCGTTGGATTGCTGTATTGCTTTCCGCAGATGGTCAAATACCAGATAAAACAGAAGACTAACAAAAAAAGCACCACTATGTTGTGGTGCTTTTTTATTGTCGTTTAATAATAGCAATTGCATTTTCCAAAATAACACGTGCAGCCTCGGAATCCAATTTTTGCTTTATATCACGCACACGAACACGACCCATTGATTCTTGTGCCTCAGCAGATGACAGTGTTTCATCTAAAAAACAAATTGGTATATCTGTTTTTTCTGCCAACGAATTTGCAAAATCACGAACATTTTTTGTTGTATCTGATTCTGTTCCATCTGTACGCAATGGCAAACCAATTACGATTCCTGCCACCCGCTCATCTTTAATCAAAGAAACCAACCTGCCCTGTAAATCATCGGAATTTTTTGAAACAATCGGCTCGCGCACAAAAACAAAACTGCAACTTTCATCTGTTATTGCAACCCCTGTGCGACGTGCACCCCAGTCAAGTCCAATAATGCGTCCATATGTAGGAAAATCCTTGAAATCCGGCAAAATCATAGTATAATTCCTTTACTCTGTAACTATAGGATTGAAAATGTCATTTAGCAAGCAACAATTACAAAAATTCGCAGACCTTATCAAAATTGAAATATCTGACGAAAAACTAGAAAAAATGAATATCGACGGTGTTGTCGAATGGTTGGATAAATTACAAAAAATCGATACCAAGGGTGTTGAGCCACTGTTGAACCCATCTGAACACGATTTACCAATGCGTGCAGACGTTGTGACGGATGGTAATATCCGTGATAAAATATTGGCAAATTCACCTGACAAGGCGGGTGTATCACGCGGTTATTTTGCGGTACCAAAGGTTATGGACGCAGATTAAAAGGACAACATAATGGTAAAAAAACGAAAAATTCATGATCCAATGAAGACAGTAAGTTATACTGTTATGTGTGGTGCTGTTATAAAAAAAAGAACACGCAAAGAAAAACGCACCAAACGTTTGTTGGATTTGAATGCCAAATATTGCCAATTATCCGATAAAATGATTGCTGAATGGAATCAGATAAAAAATGATTTTCCATCACGCAAAGACGGTGAACCTATATCGCCCGAGGAAGAAAAATTCAACAAGGAATTTCATCAGATATTTAATAAATATAAAAAGAAATTAAATGAATTGAGTGCAGAATCCGACGCAATATTTTTGATTGAAAACAATATTGCACGTCGTGGAAAACCTTTGCATGCTGATACTGCAATTAAAAAATTGGAAAGAATGCAAAAGCGTGGCAGTATAAAAGCCACTTTGCTAAAACAACAAATTGAAAACAGCAAGTTTCAAGAAGATTTATCGTTTCCGTCCCAGGTCGAACATAACCTGCACTATTATTTGTATATGAAATACGGTGTTACATTATTGAATGCCAGCACATACCAATATTGCCAAAGCAAAATTACAACATACAAATCATTTGGTAAATATGGTGAACCAGAATTAAGTCATTGGCAAAATTTTGCAAAGAAATTTTATGCTGCTGACATAAACCAAAAAACGTACGAATAAAACAGGAAAATAGAATTATGGTCAAAAAAAGAAAATTTCGCGATCCAATGAAATACCAAACTGACGACGTTATGCGTGGTTGGATTATTGTGCGGCAAACACGCAAGGAAAAACATACAAAACGTATGACAGCCACACTAAAAAAGATAACAATCCAAGGCAATTTGATGG
>CAMOTP010000020.1 GCA_946625925.1 uncultured Alphaproteobacteria bacterium
CCTGAAAAATATCGTGGTATGGATCGGTATGTCGCACGCCAGGCTATTGTCGAAGATATCGAATCAGCAGGTTTAATGACCAAAATTGAAGACAAAATTATTCCAACACCATATTCTGAACGTGGTGGTGTACCTGTGGAACCGATGTTAACAACGCAATGGTTCGTGGATGCGGAAAAATTGGCTAAACCTGTGATAGAGGCAGTAGAAGCCGGACGTGTAAAATTTATTCCTGAACACAGATATAATTTATTTATGGCATGGATGCGTGAAATTCGTCCTTGGACTATTTCTCGTCAATTATGGTGGGGACATCATATTCCTGCATGGTATGATGAAAATGGAAATGTTTATGTTGCTGAAACCGAAGAAGAGGCAATCAAACAATCTGGTGGTAAAAAATTAACACGTGACCCAGATGTGTTAGATACATGGTTTTCATCTGGTTTGTGGCCGTTTTCAACACTTGGTTGGCCAGACGACACCCCTGAATTAAAGAAATATTATCCAACCGATTTGTTGTATACTGCGGCGGACATTATTTTCTTTTGGGTTGCACGTATGATGATGATGGGAATGTATGTCATGGGTGATATTCCAATCAAGACAGTTAATTTTCATGGGCTTGTTCGCGATGCCAAAGGACAAAAAATGTCAAAAACCAAAGGTAATGGCACCGATCCATTAGATGCGGTTGAAAAATTTGGTGTTGATGCATTGCGTTATTGGATTGCAACCGCACCAATTGGCACAGACTTAAGATACAGCGAAGACGAAGTTAAACGTGGTTCAAAATTGCTGACAAAATTATGGAACGCATCAAAATATGTTTTGATGAATTTAACAGATTTTGATCCAAAAACCGCCACGGAAATTCCCGTCGCACAACGATTTATCGAAGACAGATGGGTGTTGGCAGAATTGAATAAAACAATTGCGGATACGCGTAAAAATTTGGATAAATTTGACAATTTTAATGCGCGTAGTGCGATTGATACATTTTTCTGGGAAATATTCTGTGATCAATATCTTGAATTTATCAAAGACAGATTCTGGTCACCTGAAAAATATTCTGCTGAATCAAAATTGTCTGCACAATGGACGTTGTATACAGTATTGCGTGCGATAATTGGTTTGTATGCACCGTTTATACCATTTGTCACCGAAGAATTATGGCAAAAAATTTATAAAGAAACCGAGGGTGGTGAAACATTGCATTTAACCGCATATCCTGATGTTAAATCTGAATATAATACCGATGTATCAGAAATGAATGTTGCACTGGATATTTTGAAAACAGTGCGTGGTATGCGTACCGATAGAAAAATTGGTAATGGTGCAAAACTTGAAACATTAACAATTCCTCAGGATATAAATCCTGTATTGCATGGATTGATTAAGTCTGCATCACGTGCTAATAATATCGTGTTGGGTGATGAAATTGATTTTGTCGTTGCCGAAAATGTGGAGGGTAAATAATGGAAATAAAAAAACATATAGAGCATATTGTTGTTCAAGCATATCAATGTGACCGATATGGTTTTTTGCGTCCAATTATGTTAATGAATTTTTTGCAAGGTGCGGCTGAATCTCATGCCGAAGAATTGGGTGCTGGTCGTACATATTGTACTTCACATGATATGGCGTGGGTTGTCACGCATAACATGGTTGATATAATTGAATTACCACGTTCCAAACAAGAAATTACACTTATTACATGGCCATCTCGTCATGATGGTTTGCGTGCATATCGTGATTTTGAAATTCGTGATACAGACGGTCGGTTATTGGTTCGTGCTACATCACAATGGGTTTTGATAAACCTGACAACGCGTCGTTTGTTGCGCCTGACAGACAGTTTAGAAAATTGGGGCAGTATTGACGAACGTGCGTGGGATATAACTTTTAACAAGGCACCAAAATTTGATGCAACAAAAAACCATGTTGTAAAATGTCGTTTTGATGATGTTGATGTAAATCAACATATTAATAACGCGGTCTATGCTGTGTGGGCAACAGAAAGTGTTGGTTTTGAATTTCGTAATACACATAATTTATCTGGTATAGAAATTTATTTCGAACACGAAATAAGTGCCGATACACCAGAGGTTCAAATCCAAGTTAATTTGGAACCAACAGTTTCGTATCATAAAATTATGACGGGCGATACGCAACACGCAACGGTCGTGTGTCATTGGAAAACGAATGATTAAATAAAAACGCAATCAATTTGATTGCGTTTTTTTTATATGTGTTGAAATAAAAAAAAACCGGCAATCGCCGGCTTTTTTAATTGATTGCGGAAACAGCCAAACGGGCACGACCCTTGGCACGACGACGATTCAACACATCGCGTCCGCTCTTTGTTGCCATTTTTTCACGAAAACCATGTGTTTTTACACGACGTGTTTTCGATGGTTGATAAGTTCTTTTTGTTGCCATAATTAAATCCTTTTGCCCCTATATATAATCATATTTTTATAAAAATGCAACCTTTTTATTAAATTATTTAGATTTTCCCGGAAGCAAGCCTGCTTTGGTAAGTATTTCTGTGAACGTATACCACACAACCAGTGCTAAAAACAGTTGCAAACAGTATTGCCATAATGGAAAAAAAGTTACACTTCCCATAACTGTAAAACCCCTTAATTTATACATGGTATGATAACACAAAGATATGGTTTGTCAATGCGTTTTTTTGCCTTTATTTCTTGACCGATTAGACTATTTTTTGCTATGTTTTACTTGTTATAAATAGGGGAAAGTAAAGTATGTCAGAAAATGAAATAAAAGAAATCAAAATTCCACAATCTTCGTTGGAACATGAAATGCGGACAAGCTTTCTTGATTACGCTATGTCTGTGATTGTTGATCGTGCATTGCCAGATGTTCGTGATGGGTGCAAACCGGTGCATCGTCGTATTTTATATGTTATGAATGATGTTGCGCCTGCCACAAAATCAACTGTAAAATCTGCACGTATTGTCGGTGATGTTATGGGTAAATACCACCCACATGGTGATAGTTCTATTTACGAGGCTATGGCTCGTATGGCACAAGATTTTTCCATGGGTGAAACATTGGTCCAAGGTCAAGGTAACTTTGGTTCGCGTGATGGTGATAAACCTGCTGCTATGCGTTATACCGAGGCACGCCTTTCTAAACTTGGTGCATCATTGATGGAAGATATGGATAAAGATACTGTCGATTGGCAACCAAACTTTGACGGTACTTTACAAGAACCGGTTGTTTTACCAACCAAGTTTCCAAACTTTTTAATAAATGGTGGTTCTGGTATTGCTGTTGGTATGGCAACCAATGTCCCAACATATAACTTGGGCGAGGTTTGTAACGGTATTTTGGCAATATTGGATAATCATGATATATCAGATGATGAATTGTTTGATATTATCCCAGGACCAGATTTTCCAACAGGTGCGGTAATTATGGGACGTGCTGGTGCTTACAAGGCACACACAACAGGACGTGGCTCTATAATTGTGCGTGCAAAAACACATAATGAAACAATTCATGATCACGAGTCGATTGTTGTTGATGAAATCCCATATCAAGTAAACAAAGCGCAAATGATTGTGAAAATAGCGGAATTGGCCAAAGATAAAAAAATCGAAGGTATTTCTGAAATTCGTGATGAATCATCCAAAGAAGGTTTGCGTATTGTAATTGAATTAAAACGCGATGCAATACCTGATGTTGTATTGAATCATTTGTTCCAATATACAGAAATGCAAACAAACTTTCCTGTGAATATGATGGCATTAAATCGTGGCCGTCCAATGTTATTTAATGTGCGTGGTGTTTTGGACGCGTTTATCGAATTTCGTGAAGAAGTTATTCGTCGCAGAACAATATTTGATTTGAACAAGGCTCGTAATCGTGCGCATACATTGTTGGGATTGTCGGTTGCGGTTGGTAATCTGGATGAAGTTATTCAATTAATTAAAACCAGTGCAAATCCTGATGTTGCACGCGAAGCTTTGATTTCTCGTGGTTGGCCTGCATCTGATATCCAAAACTATATTGAATTGATTGATGATCCAAATACAGAATACAAAGACGGTTTGTTCTATATGTCCGAAGACCAAGCCCGTGCAATTTTGGAATTGCAATTACACAGATTAACTGGTTTGGAACGTGATAAATTACATGCTGATTTGGTGGAATTGGGGGCCTTGATAAAAGATTTATTAGATATCTTGGGCAGTCATGAACGTATTGTGCAAATTATTCGTGATGAAACAACGGCTGTTCGTGATAATTGGTCTTCAAAACGCAGAACAGAAATTTCCGAGGCATCAGTTGATATCGATATCGAAGATTTGATTGCACGTGAAGATATGGTTGTGACTGTATCAAACACTGGATACATCAAACGTGTTGCGCTGGATACATATCGTGCGCAAAAACGTGGTGGCAAAGGACGTAATGCAATGACAACCAAAGAAGATGATTATGTTGTCCAGGTGTTTGTTGCAAATACTCACACACCATTATTGTTCTTTTCATCCAAAGGTTTGTGTTATAAATTAAAAACATACAAATTACCCGAAGCCACAGCCGCAGGTAAAGGTCGTCCTTTGGTGAATTTGTTGCCATTGGAAAAAGACGAAGTTATCACCGCAATTTTACCGGTACCCGAAGAAGATGTAAAACGCGTTCAAGAATCTGGCAAAGAACATTTCTTGATGTTTGCAACGGCATCGGGAACAGTTCGTCGTAACCGTATGGCTGACTTTGATTCGATTCGTGCCAATGGAAAAATTGCTATGAAATTGGATGAAGGCGACAGTTTAATTTCTGTGTTGCCATGTAACGAAGATCAAGATGTTTTCTTAACCACATATCGTGGTCGTTGCATCCGTTTCCCTGTAAACGAAATTCGTATATTTGCAGGACGTAATTCGACCGGTGTTCGTGGCTTAAATGTTGCAGATAATGATAAAATTATCGGTATGGCAATGTTGAATCATGGTGAATCTGATGCAACAGTACGTTCTGCTTATATTAAACAGAGTCGCGCTGCACGTCGTGCCGCAACCGGTATCGAGGAAGATGCTGGCGATTCCGATGAAGAAGTTACAGATTTGGTACTGACCCCAGAACAAATGAGCAAAATGGCAGAAACAGAAGAATTTATTTTGACTGTTTCTGAAAATGGTTTTGGTAAGCGCACCAGTTCGTATGAATATCGTACAACACATCGTGGCGGAAACGGATTTACCAATATTAAACTAGGTGGTAAAAATACCGCTGTGGCTGGATCGTTCCCTGTGACAAATGACCAAGATGTTATCATGGTTACTGATGGTGGTAAAATAATTCGTACACCTGTTCGGGACGTTCGTATTGCGGGTCGTTCAACTGCAGGTGTTACATTATTCCGTACTGCCGAAAATGAAAAAGTTGTGTCTGCGATTTCTATCATTTCAGATAATGATGAAAACGACGAATCTATTTCGACACCAGAACAGGTCACAGAATAATAAAAATGCAAGAGGGGGCAGCGCATGGATAACGAATATTTTGTGTCAATTAATGATGTGGCAAAACGTTTGTCTGTGCCTGCACACACTTTGCGTTATTGGGAAAAACAATTTCCCGGTGCAATTCGTCCTGTAACGGGGGCAGGTGGTCGTCGTTATTATCGTCCAGAAACATTGGAACGTTTAATAATTATTCGTGATTTGTTGTACAAAAACGGATTAACAATTGCTGGTGTAAAAAAGTTATTGCACGATGGCAAATTTCCTCGTGCGGCTGCTGAATACCAGCCGTCTGCTGATACGGTACAACAACAAATAAAAACAAATGAAACTGTTAATGATACGTCTGTAAATGATGCGATTGATACGGCGTTAGATTTTTTGCATACAGCAAAACAGTTGTTAACCAATCAGTAAAAAAAGCGACATATTGTCGCTTTTATCTTACCAATTCATTACGTCTTTCAACCAGAGAATCGCGTTTACGTATTACTTCCTGTCTGTATTGTTCTAATGAATCTTCCGCTTCTAACATATTAGAAAAAGTCGTATTAAACGCATTAATCACACTGTCGTTACGCATGTATCGTGTGCGTACCGAATCAAATTCTGGAATAGAAAAATTCGGTTTGTTTGTATATGTTTCCTGTTGTTCCAATCTGTTGTTGATTTGTAATTGTACAGAATCATTGCGGTCTATAACATCTTTTTGGGTTACAGAATCAAAAGTATTTATTTCAAAAATAGAATCTGTTTTATTTGGTTGTGCAATATTACTTTGCCATGCCAAATTTAATAAATTGGTTTCGTTATTTAATGCATTGTTTAACACAGAATCTTCAAAATTTAATACTGCTATTTCTGTGTCGTCAAATTCTTTATCTGATAATTCATCGGGATAAAAATTCCATGCCAATTTTTTATCTAATACATGATTTACAGAATCTAAATCCAACATTTCCAAAAAGTAAGATAAATCGTGCAAAGAGCCATTATTTTGTAAAATACGTTTGCGCGCCATTTCTTGCACAAATTCCATAGTATCTAACTTTGCAATATATTGTTGGAAAGTAGAGATATCTTTCTGGGATAAAAATTGTGATAATTGAAATCGTTTACCAATACGCATAGCATAATTATTAAATGCATGTGCAACCAGTTTTTCATTATCAGCAATACACGAATCCAATGTGTCTTGATTATATGTCAAAGAATCGGTTATGTTATTATATCTTGCTTGTGTGGAATGCAAACGTTTTGGTATTTTTGCATCGTGAAGATTTTTTGTGGCCTTAATTTCGTTATCTAAATTATAAATTTGATTGTCCAAGCGTTCAATTTTTTGTTGTTTTTCTTGGTTTCTGCACGTAGCCATCAACAATGCCAATAAAAGAAAGCCACCCATATATGCGTGCTTTGGTTTTATTGTACTAGAAACATTATTTTTTTTCATTTGGTCTAATTGCCTTTAATAATTATGTCTTAATTTTATACTAAAAATATATTATGTCAACAAAAATTAAAAAAAACCGCCATTTGGCGGTTCAACGGTTTTTTTTGTATTGTTTATTTACGATGTTGTGAATTAAAACCATAAACAACTTGTTTTAATTGGTGTTTTGTGGGAATTGGATATGTTCTGGATTTTGGCATAGTGCGTTGAATATAATGTATATCAAAATTGGCAGCCAAATCAAAAATTTTATAATCTTCAACCATTTTTGCGTAGATTTTATGAAAATACTTAAACATTTTACAATCGTTTATATGTTTTTCTTCATCTGCTTCCAATAAAGCATCTTGCGATTTAATTTGACCCTCTAACGCCAAAGCATCCAAAATAGCTTTTCTTTCATAGGCGTTCCTATAGTCAACCAGTTGACGTTCTTGTTCATATTCTTGAACCAATCTAGCTAAATCATATGCTTTCTCGATATTATAATTTTCTGTCATACAAAATCCCTTTGTTTTTAATAATCACAACCATTTGATACTAGCATACAATAATACATAGTCAATTATAAAAATGCAGAAATGTCGACTTTTTTTAATATTGCGTAATAAATAAAATCATATTACAATCACAAATAACTAAAAGGATTGTATATGACAATGATTTATTGCCGTGAATGTGGTTATAAACACTCTGACAAGGCCAAGGCTTGCCCAAAGTGTGGTGCGCCGGCGGACGAAACGCTGGGGGCCAAAGTTAATAAATTGGTAAATGGTAAATCTATTGTGGTATATTTGATTTTGGCTTGGTTTTTGGGGATTTTTGGTGCACACAGATTTTATTCCGGAAAAACAAATTCTGCAATCGTCATGTTACTGATGGGGACAATTGGATGGTTGTTGATTGTGCCGGGAATTGCTGTGGCCATCTGGGCTTTGATAGACTTTATTATTGGACTATGCCACGTTTCCGACCCAGCATATGTTTTTTCCAATAAATAAATTTTACATAAGTGTTTTTCGCAAAACTGCCAACAATTAATGTCCTATTCTGTGACGGGTTTTGTTTACAAAAAAACATCCAGATTATTTCTTCTTTTGTGCATCTGTATATTTCTTCAAATATTCACGCAATAGTGCAATTTTAATATTGCTATTACTTGTGTCGCTAATAAAACAACGATAAAAGTCGTTAAATTTTGCGCCTTCCCAATCTATAATGCCAATAATATCAAATGTTTTTGGATTTATTATAAAATTATCCCATAAATCATTTTGATTCCAACCATGCATAATTGACGGTTTTTCAGAACGCGAATTTTTTAAATCACGAATTTCAATCGGGTCAGATTTACCAATAATATATAAAAAATTTGCCAATTGTGTTGCCAACTTATCAGCATGTTTATTCTGGGTTGCTTTATCCAAAGAATGAAATCCGACACCTTTTATACATTCGTATTTACGCACCGCCAATCCATTAAAATCAACAATTTCCATATCAGGAATTTTGATAGGCGAAATAGGGCGTAATGCGTCGGTAATTCTTTTTTCGCGGTTTGCAATTTCATATCCATTGTTTTTCAAAGGAAATTTAAACACATACTTATCATCTATGTTAACGACAAAATTTTTACAACGAAAACCATAAACATATTTAACAACAGGATGTTTTTTATTGCTAAAACTCTTGGCAAATTCTGTCCATTTTTTTACAGGGTAATTTAATTCCATGCGCAATGCCATGCGTTTATGACGATTCCAAACAAACATACATAAAATATTTATCAATAATTTTTTCATTTGTTCTTACCCTGTTTTTGGAAATACAATTTTGCATATTCTTGCATCAAATCAACGATGATACCCTTATAACCAAACTTGTCCCAATTATGTGAAGCCACCCGCAAAGAAGTGTTAAAATCCATAAATTTAGTCTCTTCCCAGTCGATAAAGAAAGTGACATCAAAAGTTTTTGTATCCAACATAAAATTCTGCCAAATATCGCCTTGGAACCAACCATACATAAATCCAGGTTTGTCTTTTGGATTGTTTTTTAAATCACGAATTTCAACTGGGTCAGATTTACCAATAATATATAAAAATTCAGCCAACTGTTTTGCAATATGCGCACGATGCATTGCAATTGTTTTCGGGTTTATGTCTGTTAATAATGCACCTTTTGCAAACTCATATTGGCGAATATAAATATTTTTATATGGAATAATTTTCATTTTTGGAATTTTAATAGGCGAAATTTTTTGAAAAGCCTGTATGATACGACCTTCACGTACGGAAACATCTTTACCATCATTTAATAGTGGAAATTTAAAGACGTATTTATCGTTCAATACAATAACAAAATTTTTACATCCATATCCAACCATTGATTTAATATTCTGTTTTTTCATATTCCGGGCAAAATTACGAACATAACGTATATATTCATGTGTCTGGGGATATCGAATCATGGTGCGAACTTTATCGCGTAAAGATTTTTTCAAAATTAAACCACTAATAACATTAGATAAAAAATGTCTCATATTTTTGTCCTTGTATATCCAGGGTAGGACAAAAATCTTATCTATGCAAATTAAATTATAAAAAAGTCGCCATATTGGCGACTGAATTTTATTCGTTGTCAAACAAACCTGTTTGACGTGCAACATTCCACCAATATTCAGAAAACACCGGTCGTGCACCAGGTTTGCCCCATGGTTTCATATAATCTGAATAATGTAATACAACCAAGTTGTGTTTTAATTCATCCAATTCAACCGGTGGGTATATTTTGAATATTCTGGAACCGTGTGACAACTGAAAATTATATCGCAAAGGCAAAAATAAAATACGACCAATCAAGGTATAATTTAATACATCTTGGTCTGGATTTTTGTATTGGTGTTCTTTTGATTCCAAAATCCATTTGTCATATATTTTTTCTTTGCGAATTTTTTCAATGTCCATCAATAAAAATCCAGAATTAATATATTTATTGGTTCTGGTTGGAACCGCAGCAATAACATTATTTCCCAAATCCAATTCATAAACATCAATCAAATCGTTAAAGAAAATCATATCAATATCAGCATATATAATTCGTTTAACTGTACTGGGTAAAAGTTTTGGTAACATCAACCGGTACCACATGGCCACAGGCCAATTGCCACGCCAAGAATCATCAAAATCATGGTTGCCTTTCAAAAAATGCACTGATGAACCTGTGCCTTTAACTATATTTCGAATGATGTCGCATAATGTTTTATCGACATCAGATGTTATTACACAATAAACATCGTAATCACACCGCCCAGCAGATGCTAATAACAATGATTTCAAAGTAACTGCTGCCTTTTTACATCCATTTGCATCAAAACAAAACGCCATTGGTATTTTTGTTTCGTATTTTTGACGCGGAATACGGGTTTGACCAACAGTTGCGATTAAACCTTTATATCTGATTTTATCACGATTCAAACGACGTGCAGCACGTGTTTTGCCGAATAATCCTGCAATTGTTGCACAAATTTGACGAAATTTACTGAATTTATACATTAAAAAACCTCATTGTTGCCTACGATTTTTATCCTAGATAAAAAATAACAACAAGGCAAGATAAAAAAAGGCTGCACAATATATATCAAAAAGAAAGAGCAGATGTTGCTTCCAAAAAAGCATAGATTTTTTCTTACAGAGTAAAAATTGAAAAATATAACTATTTGTGATAAAATTCTCAAGATAAAGGCAAAATATGAAAAAACTTTTAATATATTCAACTTTAATTTTTGCACCATTATCAGCGATGGCGGAATCAACAACATTAAATTCAGATACAGAAAATAAATGGCAATTATATATTTCTGGTAACGGTGGTGTCATGGTGTCCGATGTCAGAATAAAGCATGACGATTTCTTGGATTTTGGCACCCAGGGATTTTTTGCGGTTGGTGGACGTAATAATCGTTATCGTACAGAATTGGCATATGAATTTCATGCAGAAATGTCAGAATTATTTCAAATGCTGGCCGGACATATGGTCACATTAGGAAATGCATCGGTGCGTATAAATGGTTATTATGATTATGTGCATACAAAACATTTTGCCATGTTTATTGGTGGTGGATTGGGACCTAATTTTTATAATTATACCATTTCTGAACCGTATATTAATCGCGAAACTAAAAAAGAAGGTGTCAGTTTTATTATGGGGGCAGATACAGGCCTCAGTTTTAACATCTGGAAATTCAGCATAGATGTAGGATTTGGATTTGATTATATAACATACCCACGTGTTTACAGTTATGGTCCAAATGTTGGCTTGCGATTTACTTTTTAAAACTTTAATGGCCAATCACGAATGTCGTCTGGCATACCTTCGGAATCTGGGTGCCACAAGAAATCATCAATTTTCACATGTTTATCACGTGTGAATTTTACACCCTCGGATTTTAATGCTTTATATTGTTGATTAAAAAAAGGTTCGCCACACAGTGATCCGTCTTTGAAAACAACGCGGTGCCAGGGCAAATTCCAACTTTTTGGATTGTTTGATGCATAACCAACAAAACGAGCCATTTTTGGACGTCCAATCATGCGTGCAATTTGACCAAATGTTGTCACGCGTCCATACGGTATTTTTTCCACAATTTCATAAACCTGTTCATAAAAACCTTTCACGACATCATCCTTTCTTATCACGATATTGTACTAAACATAAATTTAAAATCAACATAGGTATATATAAAATAAGAAAGTTTCAATAATGAATTTTTTATGTTATAATACCTAGTATGAAAAAAAGTGGTACGTTTTTAATATTGATTGCGTCTATAACAGGAATTTCTGGTGTTGTGTCTGCTTCCAGTTTATTGGTTCCGACCAGTTTTCCAAAAACATTCGATGATGTAAATTTTGTTGATAAAATGCAAATCAAGGCATCGGATTATGATAGGTTTTCACAATTAACGCCATACGAACAGCTTGTTTTGGACAGCACTGATGCCAATGCGCACGAAGAAATTGATAACGATTTACAAAAAGAACCGCCTGTTGAAGAACCCCCAATAGTACAGCCCGGTGAAAATCCTCCAATAGTACAGCCCGGTGAAAATCCGCCCGCTACATCACATGGTGGATATTGTGTTGAACGGCATCCAGGAATTCCTGAAAATCAAAAAATACCATTTGGTTCGCCGTTGCTGCATGAAGATTTTGTATATTGTTCACCATATGCAAAATTGAACCGTGGTTCAGGTTGCAGAATACATTCGGGATATGATATTGGTTGTACACGGCAAAGTTTTGACAGACCTATATTTACACCGGCCGATGGTGTGGTTGAGTTTATAAAACCAAACAGGGCGGGTGGTTCGGCTGGAAATTATGTGATTATTGATCATGGTCATGGTTTTAAAACTTGGTATTTGCATTTGAACCAAATCTTGGTGACCAAGGGGCAAAAGGTATCTGCGGGTTGTAAAATTGCGACTGTTGGGAATACGGGTGCATCATTGGAAACCAGAAATCCAAACAATCCAGATCCGCGTTTTTCACAAGATATGTCGCATTTGCATTACGAAATACATTATACGGGGCCACTTACTTCTGCAACTACATATACCGGAAAAACACTTGCTATTACGCATGGTTTCCCAGATGCTAAAAGTCAAAGTGTAAGGACAACCATTGATCCAACACAGTTTTTGTGCGTATATGCTAACTTTAAATATGGTTATTGTGGAAAAACGTTCCCTTACGTACAATGTAAATAGATTTAACTATTTTATTGTTTACCGTAAATTTTCAAATATTCACGTAAAACACGGGTCATTAATGATTTGTAATCTTTTTCCAAAGTAAATAAATGCACGAAATCGTTAAAACCGGCTTCTTCCCAATCTATGACAGCAATTATATTAAATGTTTTTGGATTCATTATAAAATTGTATTTTATATCATTCTGGCACCAACCATATAATACAGAAGGCTTTGCTGTCTTGTGCGGTTTCAAATCGCGCAGTTCTGGCAAATCACTTTGACCGATAATATACAGAAATTTTGCCAACTGTTTGGCTATTTTATTTTCTATTTCATTTGGAATTTTCTTTGGTTGAAAATATTCTAAATTAATTCCTGTTATGTATGGATATTTGCGAACAACAATACCATCAAAATCCAATATTTCCATATCAGGAATTTTGATAGGCGAAATAGGGCGTAATGCGTCGCTAATGCGTTTTTCACGCAAGGCCTTTTCATAACCATCTCCCTTGCCAGGGAATTTAAATACATATTTATTGTCAACGCTTACAACCAAATTTCGCGATCCGTGACCAACAATTTTCTTTATGTTCTTGAATTTGCCTTGTGATTTAACAAAATTGATACATTTTTTAACATAAGTGTGATTGTCTAACAAAAAACGAGTGCGATTTCGTACAATACGGTTTGGAATAAGACGACAAAACAACTTGATAAAAAACTTTTTCATTTCCTAGGAATTGTTTCATAAAAAAACAGATAATGCAAGTTTTTCATATTCTATTAAAACCCCACATATAATCGCCATAATGACAATAAAAATATTTTTTATAACAAAACACTTGACAAATGCAATTTTTTGTATTATATTACAAGAGAAATAAAAAAAGGGAGCAATCATGAACAAACAAGATTTACAAAAACAAATATCAAAAATGAATACAGATGCACGCATTTTGCGTTATTTGGTTGTTGATGCAGACATCGTACATAGTACTGCGGTTAGGGATGCATTAGGTTGTCATTATATTTATGTTAAACCTGGTATGGCTGACGGTATTAGTGGGGTAAGTAATATTGATTTTGTCCAGACTGTTTATGCACAACATGGAATAATGTTGAAAAAACATAAATCTCACTTGGATGGTAAAGAAATAGAAGTATTGTATATATCTGTAAGTGATGTAATAAAGTTACCAAAAATTCAACAATGGTTTTTGAATAAAACTGCACCTCGGGATTATAGTCATTGCAGTTCCAGTGACGGGGCACAATCACGTGCAGTAGATATATATAACAAAATTTTTCATCAATTGTATCCACATGGAAAAAATTTAGGTATGTAAAATAAAAAAAACACCCAGAAATGGGTGTTTTTTTATTGCTATTATTATACGTAAAATTTGACAAATATAAATATCGGTGTTATCTTTTGCTGCAAATGACAGCAAATTTTACAGATTTTATAAATGATATGCAAAGTATAAACCTGTTTGAAAAACAGGCGTTAGTTCTGTTTTGTGATACATCAAATCGTGCCAGGGCAATTCAGCAACAACTGATACATAATTTTGGTATATATGCAATAACAGATACCGACAAAGATAATTTTAGTTATGTTATTCCATTACAAAGTATAGATGATAAAACATTATCAAAATTTATACATAATGGTTGGAATTGGGATAAAAACCAAAATTTTATCCAATATACAATAACATTGTATAACGAACATACTACAACTAAAATATATAATATGCTGATTGCACGTGGATATAATGTGCTGTTGTTGCCAAATAATATGCAGTTGGTAGTTTGTTGTCTGGATAATTCGCAACATGACGATGAAATGCAAGATTTGCATATTGAACTGACATCGACACAAAAATCTAATCCGATGTCGATGGATGTGTTTTTCAATAAAGTTTTATTTAACGGGAAAATAGAAAATATTAAATATCGAAAAAAAATCAAACAAGAACTAGAATTGGATGAAATAGAACAAAATCGTGATTTAATTATTCGCGAAATGTTATATCAATATTTCAAAAAACGTATTCGTCCATATTTAAAAACCAGAACTTTGGCACGAAAATTTGATGCAAACAAATTAGATAATAAATTGAAACAAAACGTAAATTTAATACGTGAATTTTTATATACTGTTGCGGAAAGATATCTTGATATTCAAGTTATAAATGCCATCAGGACTCGGCATGACAGCATAATTCGTTTTGATTATTTGAATGGTTGTAACGATTACAAAGATGTTTCTAAAACAGCAAAATTGGCACGTAAATGGTGGTCTGATACTGCAAGACAAAATATCGAAAAAGAAAGAAATAAAAAACAATCTATGAATCAGGCTTATAAAGTTATGGATTGCGAAAATGGTTATTATTTTGTTTTGTTATATGGACGTGATGCATTAAAATTCGAAGGCAAACATATGCATCATTGCCTTCAAAACGATTATTGGGCAAATGCGATTAAAAAGCCAGAACAAGAATTGTATTCATTGCGTGATGCAAATGGCGAACCGCATCTGACATTGGAAATAGAAAATAACCAAGTTTTACAATGCCAAGGTCGTACCCATACTGATCCAAATCCAATATTGCGTAAAATGGTACGCGAATTTATCGCAAAAAATCATTTTGAAATCCCAGATGTTAATACTTGGAACAAACACATTGCATATATAAAACAAGATGGTGTTTTATACGATGTATTTAATTTACCTAAAAATTTCGTGGTGACAAAAGGTAATATAGATTTATGTGCCATGGGATTGGATAAATTACCTGATATGTCCAGTGTCATTGTTAACACCAGTTATAATTGTGCCAACAATAATTTAACAGATTTAACCGGTGCACCATATACAGTTAATGGTGATGCTCGATTTATAAAAAATCCATTAACATCACTGCGGGGAATGCCGCGCAATATTGGTGGCAAAATTTATTTATCTGAAACGCAATTAACAACCAAATCATTTGTGCCATTGTATATGGAAAATAAATTGGATGACATTGTTGGTGTTGATGATAATTTAATTGCCGCATGGCGCAAGCAGATTGCAAACCGTAAAACTGAAATTGCGAATATTATTATGGCGTTAAACAATCATGCAAAGGAATAAAATTATTTATCTTTGTGGTTGCCAACATAAATACAATTCTCGGTCATCTATTC
>CAMOTP010000021.1 GCA_946625925.1 uncultured Alphaproteobacteria bacterium
TACGTTTTTTATCTTGCAGTTGGGGAACCAAATCAGACCAATTCCGCGAACAATCAGATGAATTGTTTGATGAATGTGAAAAAAATGGAATTATGGTTTTAGGCGGTTATTACAAACCACATCGCAACAAATCTATACCATGCAATAAATCAGGAAAAATACACCTGATGACCAATCAAGATATCACAAAACTTGTTGGAATACCAACCGATTGTAAAACAACACCATATTACAAAGGTGGATACATGTATACAAAATTCGGCGGAGCATCTTCTACCTATCCATATCTTGCTGGTGTTTTCGCATGTGCATGCCAAGACAATGAAATATTCTTTACACGCCCAAATTGGCAAGAAGACTTATGGAATATATTGCAAGAAACGGCGATTCAAAACAATAACGGCCCAAAAATGATAAATCCAATTGGAATACGTGAACGGGTCACACAAATCGCACGCGAAATGGAAATAAATTTAATTAACAATAAAAGATTACAAAATGAATAATAATGATACAATTTTTGCACTCAGTTCTGGCTTCGGAAAATCTGGTGTTGCTGTAATTCGTATATCAGGCGACAACCTGAAAAACTTTTTCCAACAAATATCAGGCCGTAAAAACATTGAACCTCGTCATGCATATTTTACAGATTTAAAAGATGACAAGAACGATTTAATCGATCAATGTATTGTTATTTATTTTGCTTCACCAAATTCTTTTACTGGTCAAGATATTATTGAAATTCATTCACATGGGGCCCCTGCTGTTATAAATAAAATTTTTGCATTTTTATCCACACAAAATATGCGTATGGCAAACCCTGGTGAATTTTCCCGTCGTGCATTTTTGAACAATAAAATGGATTTAACAGATGTGGACGGTTTGGCGGCATTATTGGATGCCCAAACAGACAAGCAACGACAATTTGCATTAAAATCTATGCTGGGTGGCGACAGCGAAAAATATAACGATTGGCGAAATCAAATGGTCGAAATCGCAGCATACAGCGCCGCTATTTTAGACTATGATGAAAACGATTTACCGGCAAACATATCAGAAAAAATTTTAAGCAAAACCAAAGAATTATTTTACGAAATTGACACATCTCTTTCGCATTACAACATATCACGTGCAATAACACAGGGATTTAATATTGTACTGTGTGGTGAAACAAATGTTGGCAAATCATCTATCTTTAACTGTCTTGTTGGCGCCAATCGTGCAATCGTATCAGATATCGCAGGCACAACACGCGATGTTATATCTGCACAAATTGATATAGACGGGTATCTTGTCAATTTATCTGACACTGCGGGACTGCGTGAAACAAATGATAAAATAGAAAAAATGGGTATCGACAAAACTAAATCCGAAGCAGAAAATGCAGATTTAGTTTTGCATATATTTAATAAAAAAACCAATGCCCTGCCAGACAATAAAACAATCATTGTTATAAATAAATCTGATGAATTAAAATCAAAAACAAATAACAAGGCAATTTATACATCCACCAAAACAAACGAAGGTATGGATGAATTATTAAACGCGATACGAAACAAATTGCATGAATTTATGAATTCTGGAAAAGATACAATTGTCATAAATGCTCGCACACATAAATTGCTGACTGATACCAAAACAGAATTAAAATCTGCAATTGAAAAATATAATGGAAATTATGACATATTCAGTGAACACGTACGTGCGGCAGCTGATAACATTGGAAAAATTTTAGGTGTAATCACCACCAATGATGTAATGGACGCGACATTTTCGCAATTATGTTTAGGAAAATAAAAACCGCCCGAACGGGCGGTTTTAATAACAAATTACACTTCTGTATATTTTCCATCAATTAAATTTTGCTTAACAACAAAATGCTTTACCTTTTGCGTGGACGTCATCGGCAAATCATCTGTTGTCATTGCAAAGTGTGTCACCCATTTATACGATGCAACTTTTTTATTAGCCTCGGCCACAGCTTTTGCTAATTGTTCCTTGGTCATACCCTCTTCCACACTAAACACACCATATGCGACAGTTTTACCTTGGACAACATGTTCAAACACAGCGACATTTTTAACCCCTGGAATATCCAAAAACAATGCTTCCAATTCATCAGGATAAACATTCTTGCCAGAATCCAAAACAATCACTTGCTTTTTACGTCCAGCAAAATGTAATTCACCATTTTTATCCTGGTATACCAAATCGCCTGTTTTGAAAAAACCACGTTCATCAAAAGATTCTTTATTGGCATCATCATTATTTAAATATCCACCAAACACCTGATGACCACGCACCCACAACATTCCGATACCATTTTCATCTTTTTCACGAATTTCACACTCGTTATTTCCCAATGGTTTTCCGAATGCAAACGGGATACGTTTTTTTAATGGTCTTGAACCACAAAACGGGCCAACCGTTTCTGTCATACCATATCCTTGAATAAAAGCGATTCCCAATTGATTATAAAAAGTTTCAACCTCGGGCTTGGTTGCAGCACCACCTGCAATCATCAATTCTACACGACCACCAAATATTGCCTTGATAGTATTTTGAATCTTGCGTACCAAAAATCCCAAACCAATTTTCTTTAACCAAACCTGATTTTTTAATACAAAAGACACCAGCCACCATTTCTTTTGTTCTTTTATACCATCTATAATTTTCTTGCGGAACAGTTCCCACATTTTTGGCACAGATGGAATAACATGTGGCCTAAATTCTTTAAAATCCGCCAATATCAATTTTGGATTAATTGCAGGTTGTAATAAAATTCCCATTTGAAAATGTAATGGTGCCAAAAATCCAGCTGCGAAACCAAAAATATGATACAACGGTAAAAATCCATACAATATCCCACCAGGTCTGAACCATTGATTAAAATCATCAAATGAATTTGCACACTCTATTAAATTAAAATGTGTCAATGGCACAATTTTCGGTGTACCAGTTGAACCTGATGTAAAGGACAAAGTTGCAACATCATTTGCATCCAATGGATACGGCATTAAATCTGGGTCAATATCCACGTCCTGCGTTTTGATATCGAAAAACTCAAAATCCTTTGCGTCATAGAAAAAAGACTTTTCTGCCACAACAAATTTACAATCAACCAATCTGGTCATATTGTCATATTCCATGCTTGTTAAATTTGTATCCAGTAATAAAACCTTGCCACCCAAATACCAAATAGCAAACAAACTAACTATAAATTCTGGAATATTATGCGCCAAAACACCAATTGTTGCACCGGGCACAACCCCGGCATTTCTTAATGTTGCAGCACGCGCTTTCACTAATTTTGGGAACTCTTCAAAAGTCACATTTTCTCGAACCAGGAAAAGTGTCTTGGGACACTTTTCCATTGTTTGTTCAAAAAACTGGTACATATTCATGTTTACAGACCTTTATTATCCACAGTATATTTACCATCCATTAAATACTGACGAACGACATGATGTTTAATCTTTTGTGTACTCGTCACAGGCAAATCATCTGTAGTAATAGCAAAATGGGTCACCCATTTATATGAAGCAACTTTTTTATTTCTTTGTGCAACCTCGGCAGCAATTTGTTCCAATGTCACACCTTCTTCTACACTGAATACACCATATGCCACTGTTTTACCTTTGACCTCGTGTTCAAACACAGCAACATTTTTAACACCCGGAATATCCATATACAATGCTTCCAATTCATCAGGATAAACATTCTTGCCAGAATCCAAAACAATCACTTGTTTTTTACGTCCAGCAAAATGTAATTCACCGTTTTTATCCATAGACACCAAATCACCTGTACAGAAGAAACCGTTTTTATCAAAGCATTCTTTATTGGCTTCATCATTATTTAAATAGCCACCAAACACTTGATTACCCTTCATCCATAACATACCAATACCATTTTCATCTTTGTTACGAATTTCGACACAGTTATCACCCATTGGCGCACCAAAAGCATAAGCAACACGTTTCTTTAATGGTCTGGAACAGCAAACAGGTCCAACTGTTTCTGTCATTCCATACCCTTGAACAAAAGCCATACCCAGTTGTGTATAGAATTTTTCAACCTCGGGCTTGGTTGCGGCACCACCTGCGACCAACAAACGTGCTCTACCACCAAACACAGCACGTATTTGATTCAGCACCTTATCAACCAATTTGCCCAATCCAATCATACGCAACCATTTTTGGTTATTCATAATAAATGATACCAACCACCATTTTTTCTTGTCTTTAATACCATCAATAATTCTCTTACGGAAAATTTCCCACAATTTTGGAACCGCAGGGATAACTTGTGGTTTATATTGTGCAAAGTCCGCCATAATAACTTTTGGATTAATTGTTGATTGCAACAATATTCCCATACCAAAATGCAACGGCGCCAAAAAACCAACCGCAAAACCAAACACATGGTATAAAGGCAAAAATCCATAAAACATTTCACCCGGTCTTAACCACTGATTCAAATATTCCAAATTATCAGAACAAGAAACCAAATTAAAATGTGTTAATGGCACAATCTTTGGTGTTCCTGTTGAACCAGATGTAAAAGACAATGTCGCAACATCACTATCTTTTAATTTATATGGTTTCCAAGCTTCATCTATGTTTTTATCTTTGGTTTCAATATCAATAAATTTAAAATTCTTTGCTTTATAAAAGAAAGATTTTTCTGCGACAACAAATTTACATTCTGTGCGTTCTGTCATATTGTCATATTCCACAGGTGTTAAATTTGTATCCAATAACAAAACCTTGCCACCTAAATACCAAATAGCAAACAAAGTGAAAACAAATTCTGGTAAATTATGAGATAACAAACCAACCGTATCACCATGTTTGATGCCCTCGGCTGCCAAAGTAGCCGCACGTGCTTGGATATATTTTGGCAAATCTTCATATGTTATATTTTCACGAACCAAAAAAACCGTCTTTGGATTTCTTTGTATATTTTTTTCCAATAAACCAATCATTGTCATTTTATTCATTCCTTAAATAATTTATTCATGTCTGTTCGGATATTTACCATCTATTAAATTTTGACGAACGATATGATGTTTAATTTTCTGTGTACTGGTCATCGGCAAATCTTCTGTCGTCATCGCAAAATGGGTCACCCATTTATATGATGCAACCTGCTTATTTGCCTCGGCCACAGCATCAGCCAATTTATCAATTGTCATACCTTCTTCGACACTAAATACACCGTATGCAACAGTTTTATCTTTTACCTTGTGTTCAAACACCGCAACATTTTTAACACCTGGGATATCCGAGAATAATGCTTCCAATTCATCAGGATAAACATTCTTGCCAGAATCCAAAACAATCACTTGTTTCTTACGTCCAGCAAAATGTATTTCACCATTTTTATCCATATAAACCATATCACCTGTATTAAAGAATCCTTTATCATCAAAACATTCTTTATTTGCAGCATCATTATTCATATATCCACCAAAAACCTGATGTCCACGCAACCACAAAACACCAATGCCATTTTCATCTTTTTCGCGAATTTCACACTCGTTATTAGTTGTTGGTGCCCCAACAGAAAATGCCATACGTTTTTTATTTGGTTTAGAAATACAGATTGGTCCAACCGTTTCTGTCAAACCATACCCCTGAATAAAAGCCAAACCTAAACTTTCATAGAAAGTTTCAACTTCTGGTTTTGTAGCCGCCCCACCAGCAATCAACAAACGCACACGTCCACCAAAAATATCCAAAATAGGTTCCTGGACTTTACGCACAAAAAATCCTAATCCCATGTCCGTTATACGTTCACGGTTACGCAAAATAAATTCTACAATGCGCCATTTTTTTTGTGTTTTCAATGTATCCATAATCTTATTTCTGAACAATTCCCATAAACGTGGCACAGCCGGAATAACATGTGGACGGAATTTTTTAAAATCATCCATAATATATTTCGGATTCACTGTTGGTTGTAACACAATACCCGCACCAAAATGCACAGTTGCCAAAATACCAATAGAAAAACCAAATATATGATACAAAGGTAAAAATCCATACATAACATCCCCTGAACCAAAATATTCGGCCATATCTTCCAAAGAATTTGCACACTCTGTCAAATTATAATGCGTTAATGGCACAACCTTGGGATTACCTGTTGAACCAGATGTAAAAGATAAAGTTGCAATATCACTATCTTTAAATTCATACGGACGCAACATTGGATTTGGATTTCCGTCATTGGCGGTAATATCAATAAATTTGAACTTATTCGTTTTATAGAAAAAAGATGGCTCTGCACATACAAACTTGCATTCTGCAATAACAGCCATATTATCATACTCAAACGTAGTCAAATTTGTATCCAACATCAGCGCACGTGCACCGATATACCATATTGCAAACAGTGTAAGTGGAAATTGAGGAATATTATGTGATAACACACCGACAGTATCACCGGCTTGTATACCCTGCTCCATCAATGTGACCGCACGTGCTTTTACTTTTTCCAAAAATGCAGAATACGTAATTCCTTCACGTACCAGAAACAGATTTTCAGGCCATTGCTGAACAGCTGTTTCTAACATAGTATTCATATTCATAGTAAATTTCCTTGTTGTTTTTATATTGGACGGGGTATATTATAGAACTAAAAGATAAGGAAAGCAAACATGAAAATATTGACCATAAACATAAACTCTATTCGCGCCCATATTGAAAGTTTTATGGATATTTTACGCGGTGGTGAATACGATACAATTTTGGTTCAAGAACTAAAAGTCGAAAACGCAAATTTCCCGTTCATGTTATTTGACGAATTCGGCTATAACATCAAGATTTTTGGGCAAAAATCTTGGAATGGTGTTGCTATTTTTTCAAAATTTTCTATCGAAGACGTGTCGTTTGGAATACCAAATTATGCCGATATAAATTCTCGTGTTATTGAATGTGTTATTGATGGCCGTATCCGCATAATAAACACGTATATGCCAAACGGCGACAACATAGAATCCCCAAAATTCGCATACAAACTCGAATGGATGCAGGCATTTACAAAACATATATCACAATACCTAAATTCGCCCGAGGCTGTAATTATCGGGGGCGATTTTAATGTTGCAATAACAGATTATGATATTTGGAATCCTAAAAATTATATTGGTTCTTCTATTTCTGCACCTGCCGCACGCGAAATTATGCAATCATGGTTGGATACCGGATGGATGGATGCATGGCGGACCCTGCACCCTGATATTCAAGATTACACATGGTATGGATATCGTGGTGGCGATACAGTTGGAAAAAAACAAGGATTGCGTCTGGACTACTTTTTATGTAATAAAACCGCCGCAAAAATGGTTAAAAATTGTGAAATAGATTTATGCCCCAGAACAGCAGACAAACCAACAGATCATTGTGGTTTAATGTTGGAACTGAATTAATCGTCCACTCTGGCCAAATCATCATATTGTTTATATTTAGCGTCACCAGTATCAAGATATTCATATGGTGCATTACCACAAGAATACATTTCGACTAATTTTTCAACTTTTTCAATTGCAGATTTCATCATTTCTGCCACATCATCAGCAGTATACCAAATCATTTTTGCATCAAAATTTTTAAGTTGCATAAATACCATTTCAGGATTTTTTGATTTATCAGTCGTCTTTATATCGAACCCACCTGACTGTAACATATATGCCTCTAATGGTAATTGTGGCATATTACCTTCTTTTAATTGTGTTTGATTTGGTGCACCACCTGTTTTAATATCCAACACACCACCATCCCAAACTCTATCTGCACGCGCACGAATGACACGCTTTTTTATTACAACTTTACCGTTAATTTCTGGCACAGACTGTTTCAACAATTCAGAATTTTCTTCAACTAATTTTGCAATATCAATAAACCTTTTATGCCAAAATTTAAACAACATACTTTCTGTATTTATTGTATGTAATGCGTCACGTGCCGCCCTATCCATTTCAGCAATAATTACAGCCGGTGAAAAATCACGTGCATGTTCTATTACATCGTGAACCAGATTTCCAAAAGTCCTGGCATCAGGACCAATCCACCAATCATCTTTTGGTTTTAATCTTAAAATATGTGCCACATAAAAAGCATATGGATTATGAATTAATTTTTCTAATTCAGTCACATAAACATCACTCCAATCTGACGGGGGATTTGGGGCACTATAATCCAATGGCAACGATTTCACATCATCCAGCGCATATACAGAATTTAACACCGAATTGGCCACATCTTTATCAAACACCCCACCGCGCGCAATAACCCGAGATATAAATCTTGATTCTGATGTTTTCACCCCCCCAGACACCAAACTACGCAACCAATAAACCTCGGGTCCACAAGACAAATTCATAAAATCCAAGGACATCAAAGACACTTTACGATCCGGACTGGGCAACCCGATTTCTGTTGCTTTTGTCTTGGGCAACCAGGCATTTTCATATCCTTGTGCAGGAAACATTCCGTCATTCAAACCTGTTAAAATAACAACATCTGCTGTTTGCATACGTGATTCTATTGTTCCTAACACAACAATTTTTGCAGAATCATTTAATACATCACGCACAGAAACGGTCGATACCGCATCAGAAATAAAAGCACGTGCTTCGGCCAGTGATAATTTTATATCATATCGTGCCAAACAATCTGATAATTTTTTTATTGCTGTCCAAACCAATCCAGATTCCACAGATTCAATTTCAAATTCAGGTTGCATAAAATCAATATACTCGTTAACGATAATCGCAATCGTATTAAACAAATTAAAATCTGCACGAGTATAACAATTATCCCATCCAGAATTTCCTGTTTCCATCCAAGAATCTAATAAATTCAAAATTGCCCTTGCCGCTGATATTCCCGCACCACTCTTTGCCCCAGAAAAATCAGCAACCAACCCAGCATCCAAAAAAGCACTTTCAATTCTCTGATTTCCTGCCGCATCTGGTGTAATCACCATAACCGTCTTATTCTCTTTTAGCGCACGTTTACACAATTCAGCCACAGTTGCCGCTTCAATACTTTCTGTTTCGCATTGTATTAAATGACAATTTTGTAAATTTTTATTTCCATCATATGCCATCGTATTATTTCCAAAAGCATAATTCATAAAATCAATTGCAGAATCCCCAACATCTATTTTTATAACATCATCCGGACAAATACCAATACGCGATAAAAATTTATATTCAGAATTATATGGATTGGTATCTAATTCAAAATCTTCTGGTCTGCCATCAATTTTTCCAGGCAAAATTATTTTTCCCTGTGGTAATTTTGAAACAGCAACCATTAAATCTGCCGTTGCAGGCACCGATGCCGTAGAACCACAAACAACAACCAATGGGTATTTATTTATTTCATTTATCCACGCACGTACATCTGCATTCCTTTGCGCTGCATCTGTCACACGCCCATCCGCTGCACTGGGCAAAACCTTGGTTAAAATGTTCAGCATTTTCGCTTTTGCTTGAAAATGTTTTGCATACCGTTCATCTATTAAATTTTCCCAATCTATATCTTGACTATTCACCCCTTCATTTTCCAAATAGTCTTGCATACGAACAGCATCCCTGGCAATTGGCAAAGCCGTAGATATATTTCCAATATTTGCATCCTCGGACAATAATTTAGCCAACAAAACGACACGTTCTAAATTACTAAAAGTATTATCTGACACAAATTCATCTAAATCAACACCTTCGCCCAGCGCAACCAACTTTGGCAACAAAACCGCACCACCATTTTTTTGTGCAAACATCTTTTCTGCACCACGTACCGCACGCCTACTAGGTAAAAAAATCAGACAATCTTGCACAGCAACCCCAGCCTCGGACACAATCGAATATAATGCGTCCAGCATTTTTGTTGGATTTGTGACACAAAAAATATTTTTATTTAATGCCAATGATTTTCCTTAAATTATCTATACCAGTTTTCTTTTCTGCCGAAGTCATCAAAATTTCAGGCACCATTGCCCCATGGTTATCATGAGATAAATCCAATTGTTTTTCTTCACGAATCTTTTTATCTTTTTTTGTATAAACTATTTGATACAAAATTCCATTTTTATCGCAAAAATCCATTAATTCTAAATCTGATTCTTTTGGTCCCACACGTGAATCAATCAATATAAACAAGCGTTTCAATTGTGTACGTGATACCAAATAATTTTCTAACCTTTGCAACCAACGCAAACTGCATTCACGCGACACACGCGCATATCCATATCCAGGCAAATCCACCAATAACACTTTGTCATTAAAATTAAACAAATTGATACTTTGCGTGCGTCCGGGCGTATTCGACGTTCTGGCGACATTTTCCGCGACCACCGCATTTATCAAAGATGATTTACCAACATTACTGCGCCCAATAAAAGCATATTCTGCAAAAGTTGTTTTTGGCAAACTTTCCACTGTTTCAAAAGACCCAACAAATTTTATCATTTGTTTTCCTCCACCAAACGCTTATATGCTTCTTTCTTGGAAATACCAGCACGTGCCGCCAAATCAGCCGCAGCCGATTTCGTAGAACCACTTACAACCTCATTAACAATTTGTGATATTTCTTCATCTGTCATCTTTTTATCTGGTGCAGGTGCAACCACAATAACAATTTCACCTCTGGGTGGTTCTATATGCATCAAATCCGCAGGATACCCAACAATAGTTTCTTCATGAATTTTAGTAATTTCACGAACAATTGCAATTTTACGTTCCGGCATAACACGTGCCATAGCCGAAATTGTTGTCATTATACGATTAGGACTTTCATAATAAATTATGGTATGACGTATTTTATTGTCATCATGTAATTTTTTTTCATCAAAAAAACCACAAAAAGTAAATCTATCCGTTGGGAAACCAGATAACACCAACGCAGAAATTGCAGCTGTTGGTCCCGGAACCATAAATACAGGCACCCCCACATCACGTGCGGCATGAACCAAACGAAATCCTGGATCACTAATTCCCGGCATACCTGCATCACTCACAGTCGCGACAGCCATCCCATTTTGAATTTTTTCCACAATAGAATCTACGATTTTTTTCTCGTTATGTTCATGACAAGAAATACATTTTGTTTTTATATCAAAATGTTGCGCCAATTTTGCAAACACACGTGTATCTTCGGCTGCAACCAAATCAGCATCACGCAAAACCTCTATCGCCCGGGGCGACATATCAGACAAATTTCCAATTGGCGTTCCAACAACATACAGTCCTGATTGCATTTTAAATCCTTTTATAGTAAAATAATACTAAAACAAATAGGCTTTTTCAATGAATAGATTTTTTACATTATTTTTAACGACTTTAATTCTCGCTGGTTGTGCTGGTTCCCAGCCCAAACACGATTGGAATGCTGAATATACGAACGCCCCAACTGGCACCCCTGTCCAGATGCAATACGGTTCGTACTATTCTGCATACGATTCTCCGGACACCCAGCATAACATTGCTGTATTATTACCAACAACCGGCACAGCGGCGGCGGCCGGGCGTGAAATACGTAACGCAATGGAATTGGCCATTTTGCAGCATTCTTTGGGGCAATTACATGTAAATTTCTATGACACTGCCCCCGATGCAACAACGGCAATCAACACCGCATTGGCCAGTGACCCAGAAATTATTGTCGGCCCGCTATTTTCTGCGGACGCACAAATGTTGCGAACAACAAAACCGGATTATATGCCTGCAATTTCATTCACATCTGACGCAAATGCGGTCGGTGATGGTGTTATGACAGTGGCATTGATGCCAACAAACAGTGTTGAATTAATTGTTCGTGAAATGTTTTACGATGGTATACAAAACTTTATCATAATGGCACCTAACACAGAATCCGGCAAAATTATGGCAGGAACGGCCAAACGTGCTGGCGAAATATACGGTCCAACTGTATCCGGAATATTTTTCTATAACGAACGCGATAACGATAATTTAAAAGATACCAGTATGCAGGCTTCTATGTTTAATGCCAGAACGGCAGCAAACAAACGTGCACGCACCGTATTATCTGATATTTTAACCAAAGAAAACTTAACCGGGATTGAAAAATCAAACATGTATTACCAATTAGACAAGATTTCAAAATCTGACACAATTGGCACATTGCCCTATTCTGCTGTTTTATTCCTTGGTAATTCAGATGACACAAAAACATTAGGATCTTTCTTGCGTTATTATGATGCAGATTCTCGTTCTGTTAAATTCTATGGTTCTGCACTGCTTGACGGCACAGACATTGCATCTGATTATACAATGATTGGGACAAAATATGCCGCATTACCAGAACAAAATCAGACATTTGCAAATTTATATAAACAAACATACGGGAATTTACCATCTCGTCTGGCTACATTTGGATACGATGCTGCAAATATCGCAATGGGCACAGTATATTCAACCAAGGCCCCTGGTGCATACTTACTTGACCCCAGTGGATATGCTGGCATGGACGGCATAATTCGTCTTAAACCAAATGGCGACAGTGAACGTGGATTACGTATATTACAGGTAAACGGTTCTGGCACACCGGTTGTTGTACGTAATGCCCCAGAAAACTTTATCAGTCCTATATATAACATAGAACAACGACAAATATCTCCGGCATCCGAGATGTCTTTACAAACCCATGGTATCAATCCAAACGATTTCATCAAAATTCCAGAAAGATACCGCAGTAAATACAAATCAAAAACATACGGTATTAATATGACCGAACCAGAAACACAAAAACAACAAACTGTGGTAACTGTTATAAACAGTGCGGAACCAGGTGAAACCGTCATAGATTCTGATTACAAGCCTGTAAAATTAGAATCAATTAATAAAACATTGATTGATTCTGTCGAGATAAACGAATAAAAAAACAAAGGTGGTAAAACATGCTGACACTTATCTTTATAATTTTGAAATTGACCAAAGTTTTGAACTGTTCATGGTGGTGGGTCTTATTAACATTGGCATTGGATGGCGGACTGTTTGGTCGCATATTCTAATAAAAAATAAACATTAAAAAACCGACCAAATGGTCGGTTTATTTTTTCCATCTTTTTAATGTTGGAAAGATTGTTTCACAATGATGACGCATTTCTGCCTCGGACTTCATTCCCGCCTGTTCATAAAAAGGCACATTCATTTCTATATATTCCTGCATTGAAACATTATCTATAAATTCACCATTTTTATAACAATAAATGCAGTAATCAGAATTTTTAGAACCATCCTTTTCTGTTCCCAAAACATTATCATCATTCATTGGCATCGAACAACTTTGACATATTCTAACCATGCCAAACTCCTTTCTTATTTGATATAATTAAATAATATTTTATTTGCTTCATCCCAAGATTTTTTCGTATCGACCTGTTTATATTCGTGATAATCCAAATTATCTGACACAACTTTTACCGATTTAATTTTCGGGAAAAAAGTTGCCAAAGTATATAATTCCATATCAAAAACCCCAACATGTTTTGTTTGTTCCACAAAATTTATTGAAGAATAACAATTAACATTTGATTTTTTATCCAACACGAATCCATCTTCTTGAACTGTATGCGAAGGATTTTCTTTGAACACTTGACCTATTTTCACAACAGTTCCTATTGGAAATTCATTAGACCCGACATAACCAACATTAAAAAATTTATCATTTTTGCTAAATTCGCCATTCAAAAGCATTTTAGATAAAGTTTTAATTGTTGCGGTTTCACCCCACCCCAATAAAACTATTTTTACATCATTTTTTAATTCTTTTGGAATTTTAATATTTTTAGCCTCTTGCTTATCAGCAATTAAAATATAATTCATAAACAAACTCCTTTCACACCAGTATATAATATAATCTTTATAAATATCGAGTAAATAATAAAAAACCGCCAAAATGGCGGTTTCTTTCTGGTGGGAGTATGCTTGCATTAATCGAGCAGAAAACAAACAAGAATTTTCTGATTTACTGCAACGGGTAAAAGAGTTTAAGGGAAAATGGTTGAATGATTAAAGTTGAAAAAATTGTATAGCATTGTATAATTATAACAATAAAAAGGAGATTTTAATGGAATCAAAAATAAAAGAGACCCTGGAAAACTTGTTTAACGGTGGATTACAAACAGAATGGGGATTATATATGCTTAGCGTACTTGTAGAATCGGGCAGAATGAATCCTGATGAAGCAGTGCAAATTCTTACTAAATTTACCAATGTCAATTTCAAACGGTTAAACGAAGAGAATAACATAAAGTATAGAGACGATATAAAGTATAAAAACGAAAAAAGTATGTTATGTGGGGTATTTCTTGTAGCAGATAGGATTGTAAAAGCTGATCCAAAATTGAAAGACCAAGTTCGTACCACAGTAAAAACAATCAGAGACAACAATCCAGAAATACCTAAGACCGAAGCAGAAAATAAATTTTGGATGAATTTGAATATACAACCGGTATGGGAAAAGCTGCAAAGTAAGCAACAATAAAACGCCTCGTGGATTCGAACAGGGCAAACCATTGAAAATCTAAGCCATTCGAAGATTGGTAAAAACAGGTGCTTTTCAAATAGTCTTTCTTCGAACTATTAAAAGTATTGGGAAACTAAAAGAAAACCGCACTTTCATGGTGCGGTGTATCTTTTGGTGGGAGTGGCTGGAGTCGAACCAGCTCAGTCATAAGACAACAGATTTACAGTCTGCCCCGGCTCTCCGACTCCGGCGCACGCCCAATCTCCACGAACAAGCCTAAAATTCTGGCTGTTCTTGGTGCGAGCAGCGGGACTCGAACCCGCATATCAAGCTTGGAAGGCTTGCGTACTAGCCCTTGTACTATGCTCGCAACAAATTCAAAGCTTTATTATTATATATTAAAAATCCTCAAATGCAAGCGGTTATTTTATTCTGCCCAACCCGCCCTGTGCAAATCATTAAACATATTATTCAAACCACACAGGTATATGTATATAAATAATCCAAACAAATCCACAAAAAACAATAAATTAAAAAAACAGGGTTCGTTTAATAACGAACCTTGTTTCATAATTATTGTGCTCCCGATCGTCTAATCATTTCATCTATATCATCAATTAAATGATCTCCATCATCACCTACTTGTCCACTCTGAGTATTATCTTCCACTGCTTCATTACCACTGTTTACAGGACGAGGTTTTAATTGCCCATCCTCCGTATCAATATCAAATTGTACAACACGACCAACGCCATCATCCCCCCCAGAATTAGTTGTTACATCATCATCTTGTACAACACGACCAACACCATCATCCCCCCCAGAATTAGTTGTTACATCATCATCCTTACCGCCACCTATAA
>CAMOTP010000022.1 GCA_946625925.1 uncultured Alphaproteobacteria bacterium
ATATGAAAAAATTATTAAAAGTATCATTAATGGCAATGTTGGTCGCCAGTCCATTGGTTGCTGACGCTGCAGATATTGCTGCTGCAACCAAGGAAACTGTCACACCTACTGCTGATGTTGCGTCAACATCTTATGTCAAGGGTGCGTATAACGCGGCTATTGATGAAATTAATGCTAACAGAACACAAATCAACGCAAATACAACAGCGATTGCTACAAAACAGGCACAATTGACCAATGGCACAGCTAATGTTTCCGAAACGGTTAAAACTTCTGTTGCTGAAGCGGCAACTGCAAGTGATACATCATTGGTAACAGAAAAAGCTGTTCGTGATGCTATTGATGGTTCTAATTCAGCAATGGATACTCGTGTTGGTGCATTAGAAACAACAGTTGGTAATTCAACATCTGGTTTGGTCAAAGATGTTGCAGATTTGAAAACAACAGTTGGTGATTCAACATCTGGTCTGGTCAAAGATGTTACTGATTTGAAAAGTGCTGGTTATATAACCAAAGATGTTAATGATTTGACTAACTATACAACTACAGCAAATATGAATACGGCATTGGCTGGTAAACAAGATACAATTGATAGCACGCATAAATTGTCTGTAGATTTAGTTGACGGCGCTGCGAAAGCAACAGATATTGCTGATATGGAAACCCAAACACATGCAGCTGCTACATATGCTACAAAAGCTGATTTAGGTGATAAATCTAGTTTGAGTTCTGACTTTACAGAAGCACAAAAAGCAGACGTTGTAACTGCTGTTAATGCTGCTATGGCACAGGCCAAAACGGCATCTGCTGCAAAGAAAGTGACCGTTCACACAACATGGGGTTCCGATGAAACAACAGCTCCTGCTGATGTGTTGGTTAATGCACAATAATAAAAAATCTGTTTGGGCAATTTGTGTTTAACATTTTGCCCAAACGTTTAACCACTTTATAAACCCCAGGAATAAAATAATAATTAACCCAATATTTATTTACGTGAAAGATATGAAAAAAATTTTAATATTATCATTGTCGATTTTTTTGATACCTTTGACAGCCAGTGCTGTTGTTACACCCGAGGCAAACGTTGTTTCCGCATCTTATGTCAAGGGTGCATATAATGAAATAGATGATATAAAGCAAGATAAATTAAACTCCACAAATGTTGTTGCCGATGCTAATGGCAGTGCAAATGGTTTTGTTTCCGCTGTTACGGCATCTGATGGTACCGTCACCATCACCAAATCCGAGGTCACAATCCCCGTTGGTGCCGCAACATCCGCCACACGTGCACAAATTTGGTTTGAATAAGATTTTTATCTGTATATAATAAAAACACCCTTTGGGTGTTTATTTTTTTGTTATAATACATAAAAAAAGATAAATTATGTTTGTATTATATGTTTTTATTATTTTGTTTGTTGTTTGGGCTGTTTTTGGCCAAAGTATTCATGGAAACTTTGGCGAAAACGCGGTTGCAAACCAATTAAAATCTTTATCACATTCGAAATACATTGTGTTTAATGATGTTATGATTAAAACAAATCGTGGCAGTGTCCAAATTGACCATATCATTGTGTCACCATATGGAATATTTGTTGTGGAAACTAAAAATATGCGTGGTGTCATCATGGGCTCTGAAAATGCACCAGAATGGACGAAGTTTTGTCGTGGGCATAGTGTATCGTTCTATAACCCAATTATGCAAAACAGGGGGCATATAAACGCATTACGGCATAAATTAAATCTGCCAGCGGATAAATTTATCTCGATAATCGCTTTTTCCAGTCGTGGACGATTAAATATATCTAAAACATATGTTCCGGTTGTATATATTTCACAATTAATTGGAAAAATAAAATGCTATCGTGATATTAAATTATCGCCCGCCCAGGCCAATCAAATTGCCCGGCAAATTCGTCAAATGAAATTATATAAACAGGTGTCTAATCGTGAACATGTGCGTGATGTCCACAGGGCCATCGCCAATAAAAAATAATGATATTAATATTTTTATTTGAAAAAATTATAAAAATTAAACCATTGTGTTGGTGCAGATAATATTGCCTTTTCCAAAAATACAGCAAATTCATTTGCCATATTATTCACATTTTTATCGTCCAGTTTTTTTACAAACAATTTATATTTTTCTTTACCTGTATTTAATAAAATTACGGCAAATACAGGATGCGACATAGATTTTGCAAATCTGAAAACCCCCATTGGTAAATCACAACTTTGTCCCAATATTTTAACAGAAATTGTCTTGCCCGGGGCCCCCGCAGAAATTCTGTCGCCAGCCATCATAACCAAATCACCATTGTTCAAAAAATCGAACATTTCTGTTGCGGTTCCTATATTCATATCTTCAACTGGATGAATTACCGTATTTTTACGCACAGAATGTTTTGATATAAATTTGTGAAAAATACTATTCTGTCCAACCTGTTGAAACGCATGCATTTTTATGTTCCTGCTATCAGGCAATGCCGCCAATGCTTCGATATTGCCAATATGACTGCAAATCAAAAAAGCACCCTGATTGTATGAAATTATATTTTGAAATTCGTTCCAATCTTGATTTTGTTGTACGGCAAATTTTATGCGATTTTTTTTATCACACATGGCAATCATTTTATCAACCAATGAATATGCAAATTGGCAAATATGTTGTGATGCAGAAAATTTTGATGGTTTCATATTATGCTGAATTTGGTATTTATTCAAAATTTCTTTGTATTCTGTGGAAAACTTGCGTGCAGATTTTGCACTGAATCCTATTATTCTGGCAACAACCCATACACATGCCTTGATAAATCGCACCCCGAAAATTTTATACACAAAAAACAACAGATTTAACCGAAAACTGCCTGCGCCATGTTCTTGTTGTTGATACCAATTTCCTGTATTCAAAGTGACTTGCCTTTGTTATTTTTTAATCTATAATTTGCTTATGCAGATATTTATAGCAAATATTGATTCAATAAGCAAGACCCCCGATGTATACGCGGCATTGTTATCGCCAAAACATCAGGCGCGTGTGCGTAAATTTCAAAATCAAACCCGTAAATTACAATTTATATTGGGGCATTTGATGGTTGATAATTGTGGCAAAAAACACAGTTCAATTGCCCACAAAGATAAATGGGTTGTTGTTGCGGCTGCTTCGAATACTTTGGTTGGTATCGATATAGAAAATACGACCATTGAACGTGATTTTGTTAATGCGGCTGAACTGATGAATTTACCAATACCAAAATCTTTGGGTGAATTTTATAAAATGTTCACACAGGCCGAGGCATCATATAAACTGGGCGCCACACCAAAATTTACACGTTTTACGCGACATGGTGATTATTTGATTTGTATATGTGCCACGCGCAGTTTTAAATTACCACGCATGCGCAAATTTAATGCAAAATCACTGTTGATTGCGGAATAAAAACAACGAAATTATATATCCTAATGCCAATCCTATTCCTAATGTAATTCCCATCGAATGAATTAAAAAGAAACTGGCGAATCCTAAAATTCCAAAACCAAATAAACTGGTCAAAAACGAAAATAATACAGGCTTGATTTCACGATTGTCCACAGCATTTATATGAAAAATAGAATAATCCAATGTTAATCCAATAACAATAAATAAACTCAATAAATGGAAAAATGTTATTGGTTGATTAAACCAGGTTAATATCGATATTGTTAAACCACTGGCCAATATTGGTGGGGTCAAATAAATAAATGCAGATTTCCCATACAGTACCAATAATAATAAAATCAAAGCAATTCCACATGCCATTAACAGTACATAAGATTCATTCGAATATTGTTTCATTAAATGTGTCATTTGTTGTGCCGGTGATACAGTAATTGCGGCAGGATTATTTGTTGAAAAATCATTAGCAACATTGGCAACCAGATATACAAACTTACCATCATCAAAAACAAATTTATCAAAAATACTGCTAATAATTTTACTGTTTTGAATATCAGAAATTTGAATGTTTGGTGTGTTTACAAATTTTGGGGTTGTGCGCAATCCTAATTCATATTTTATTTTTTTTGATTGCGATTTGTATAATTCACGAATTAAATTCTGATTTTCTGTTTGACGTTCTTGTGACGGTAAAACACTGGATAAATCAAAAAAGTTCCCGGATTCATTTTTTATAGATTCTGATACCCCCAACACATCATTTAAATTTTTGCCTCGCATTATTAGAAACTTTGACGTATTTATGCCACTTAATTTTTGCAGTTCTGTTTCAGCCTGTAATAATTCTGCGTTCGGTTTATATAATTGCGACATATTATTTTGTGTTTTTACAAAAGGCAATGTGGCACATATTGCAGCAATTATAATACATAAGAAACAATTTCTATATTTTGATGGAACGGATTTTGGAATGCTGATATGTGTTTCTTTTACAGCTATTTTATTAGGCATAAATATCAACCACCCCAGATAAATAGCCGTTAATCCGGTAATTGTAAATACAGAAATTTGTTGCAATAATGCCAGCCCAGAAAACATCAATGGCAAAAAACAAACAACGGTTGTCAAAAAAGAATGAAAAATATTTCTATAAACATTTTTTTGATTTTTATGAATTAACGCACTAATAAAATGAAAAGAATAATCAACCCCCAGCCCAATTAAAGTCACACCAAATACAAACGTTAAAATATGGGGTTGCGCGAAACATAAAAACAAAGCAACCGACCCAGCAAGAAATCCAAAAGCCAAACTTAAAACGACCGGTATCAATGTTGTGTTTTTACGGAATAACAGCCAATTTAACAATACGGTCATTGCTATTGCCAAAAAAGAAAATACACTCAGTTGTATTTTACTGGTTTGTGTCATATTTGCTGTATGCATCGGTACCCCAGACGTCATAATTTGTACACCAGGAGCACTATATTTTTTAACAACAACTGATAACGCATTAACATCTTGCACTAATTGATTTGTATCTGTGGTGTTAACATTTGCAGAAATCAGAATATAATGATTTGGCATATTATATTGCCATAAAAAACCATCACGCAATCCCCATTTTCCATTTGCTGTCTTTAATTCGCTTACATAATTTGTCGTCAGCAAAAAAGGGTCCTCTTTGACCGACAAAATTCCCGGTGTCATAGATCCAGAAATGGTTGCAACTGCATTATTAGTTATTTTTTGAAAATCACCACGTTGTAATAATTTACGATAATCGTATCCTAAAAATGAATTTTTATGTGCACCCAGTTCTGTAACAATATCAGATAGAGAAATGTCAGAATTTATAATGGATATATTATGAAATTCGGGTGTTGATAAAACATTTGTTATATTGCCAGCAACAGTTTTTGCATTATCCAGGTCTTCTGATTTTATAACAATATTAACAACATTTGAAAATTTTGTGGTCAATTCATTAACAGGCCAATTCAAACCTGTATCTATATTTACCAAAGAATTAATATTTGTTTGTACAGATAAAGGCATACGCCACCAGCACAAAACAAAAATTGCGCATATGCAAATACAAGCAAATAAAATTCTTTTAACATTTAATTTCATCAGGTAAATCCACCGTCATACGTTTGAAATTTATGGTAACAGTTGTGCCATTTTTATATATAATTACCATCTGATGCAAATCTTTGATGTCACCTGCAAATGTTATTGCTTCCAAGAAATCTGCAATTGCAGGAACTTTTGGTGTTGCCATCAATGTCCAACCCGTTCCTTTTTTGCTTTCGGAATAATCAGCATTAAACGCCATTAAAAACATTGTCATATCGCCATTTAACATATCGTTTATCATGGATTGAATTTGGGAAAAGTAAGGCAAACTTGCCAATGCTTTCTTTTCATCGTTAACGCAATAAGAATCCAAAGTTGATGTAAATTCAAAAGAATTCGGTTTTATTTGTGTCCATTTAAAACCGGCGCCCTTTACAAATTTAACAGTGCCATTTGCATGGAATGTTTTAACAGATTCAGGCATTGTTTTTGATTGATTAAAACTTGCTGATACTGTTCCTAAATTATCTGTAAAATTTTTTAATCTTGTAGGCATTTCTGTAATGTTTTGTGCATTCGCAGTTCCACATAAAAATACAGTTAATAAAAATAATTTTTTCATCTTTGCCCCCCATTTTGTTAATAACCACATTGGTAATCCGCAACATAAATAAATATGCATTAAACTTATATAAAAATTATCACGCCATAAATGAAAATGCGATACCCCAGATTCAGGGTATATAACACGTGTATCCGTAGTAATAATTTTAACACCTGCACGATATAATTTTACAACAATTTCAATATCAAATCCCATACGTAAAAAATGTATTGATGATAAAATCTTGTTTGTTAAAGCTATTGGGTACACCCTAAAACCACACATGGTATCAGGCATATGACGATTTAATGTTTCTATTGCCACCCAAAAATTTGTTATTTTGCGTCCCGCCAGCCGAGATTTTGGTGCCGAAGAATCATATACGGGTTGACCCATAATCAATGCATCAGGCGATTTTTTTGCCAATTCCAAAAATCGTGCTATGTCATTAGTATTATGTTGTCCATCTGCATCTATTTGAATGGCATTTGAAAAACCGTACTCAGCGGCTTTACGGAATCCAGTAATCATAGCGGCACCTTTACCACCATTTTTATCACGTCTGGTATATATAAATGTGTATCCAGAACAAATATCTTTTAATTTTTTAGATTGTTCTGCATCGCTGCCGTCATCAACAACAATAACTGGAACTTTATATTCTACAATGCGTTTTGCAACAGATGCAAAGGCATCTGCATGATTAAAACAAGGTACAATAATAACAGGGCGAAACATACTTATTCCTTTATAACAATTTTCCCAGCAGAATATTTTATATCGCCATTTTCATAATTGAAAGTAAATTCATTGTCAGACAATTTATTTAATTCAAAATGCACAGGTGTATCAGGTAAAATCAGACTTGAAAACTTTAATTTCAAAATATCATATGATTCAGGCGTTGTATTAAAAAATAAACGAATAAATTTCATGACAAAATGTAATTGAATAACACCGGGCAAAATAGGATATCCATCAAAATGCCCTTTGAAATATGCTGAATCCCCCAAAAACACCAGGTCCGCAGATAAAACTTTATCTGTTTTTATCAAATTTTGTGCGATTGGTTCGGCAACCCCAGAACGCAGAATTTCAATAATTTCTGATTTTAAAATTTTACCCTGGGTATTCATTGGAATAATATTCACAATTCTAATTTTTCGGGGCAGGGCAATATTTGGGAAAAAGTCAGCCAGCCAATTTTTTATATCTTGGACAAAAGCATGACGGCCATTTGAAATAATAAATTTTTTCCCCATGTCGTTTAATGTAAGTACGCAACCTATAACCACACGATTGTTTTGGGTAACAGTGGAAACATAACTGCGTTCAACAAATTTATGAGAATTTAATTTATCTTCGTATTCAGGTAAAGAAATGCGTTCTTCGGCAATTTTTACAATTCTATCGGCACGTCCTTTTAATAAAAACTGTCTATCATTTTGCATTTCAACAACATCAGACATTATATATGGCCGAATACAACAAAATTCAGAATCTGCAATAATGCAACGGTTTTCATCTAAACTTGTATTAACACCGTCAAATACAGTCCATTCTGCACCATTTTTTTGTTGTCGCCAGGCGACACCACCTGTTTCCGTGCTGCCAAAAATTTCAAAAGGCGATACACCAAAATTTTCTAATGCTGCTTTTGATGTTTGCGTTTCTAATAAACTGCCACTGGAAAAGATACCAATACAATTATCTTGAAATTTATACTGATTTTGATATTTAGTAATACTATCTAAAAAAGAAGGTGTCGTTGCAAACATAATTTTATTATATTTTTGTTGCGCATTCTGTAATTCTTCGGGTGTAAAAATCATGTCTGTATCAATAGCAACACCACCAGCCAAAGGAATTAAAAAACGCCACAATAAACCGTACATATGATATGGCGCAATAGAAGCAACCATTACAGGGTTCAAATCAAAATTAACTGATTGCATTTTGTTATGTTGCGCGACCTCGGCTGCTAAATTATGAAAAGTTTTGCAGATTTTTTTTGGTGTACCTGTGCTGCCAGATGTAAAGAAGTAAAGTTTTCTGGCATCCATATCGCAAAAATTCCAATCATCACCAAAATTTTTGGTTGTATCAACAATATTAAAATTTTTGAATTTTACTTTTTGATTTGTCACGATTACATTTGTTGTGTCATATAAAGTATCAATGCTTTTTTCTGTTAACATCGCCGGTAAAACCACATCTTTGCCGGCCTGCATCAATGCCATAAAGTATGTATAGAACAAATAAATATTATCAGGAATAAACAGTATAACGGTATTGAAATTGATTTGTGAAAATACATTTGCCATATGTGCAACATCATGTGAAAATTCGCCAAACGAAATTTGTTTGTTTCCACAATGGAAAACAGTATGTGTTGGTGCAATATTACTGATAAAGAATTTATTTATTTCTGTGAACATTTGCAGCCTTTTTATGAATTAATAATTCGGCACCAATCATGATAGCAATCAAAATATAAGAAATCAAACCATTGAACCAAACCCATATTTCATTTGATAAAAATACAGTAATCAAAGAAATTACAGTTAACAAACCCATAAAACCGGCCCAAATATATGTTGCGTATTTCGTTTGTTTTTTTTGCTCGTTGTCTAAAATATATCCCATTTTTACAGCAAATTTTTCAATCACAGGTGTTCCACGTACAGACCCAGCAAACATTAAACATACACACAAATTCATAACCACAGGGTATAACTTCAAAAATATATCTTGTTTACATATAATCAATCCTAAACACAAAAACAGAATACAAAAAAACATCCATATATTTTTATTGCGTACAAGCGATATCCCAGCAACAGCCAATAAAAATATCGCCATAACACGCCAAGCAACCTGTGCTTTTAACGCAAAAAACACTATAAAAGGATACAGAACAGTAAACCCGATACCTAAAAGTTTAATGATTTTTATTAACGATTTTTTCAACTGCATCAACCATATCTTGTAAAGTACGAATTTGTTTAAAATCATCCGGTTCTACTTTGCAATTTATAACTTTTTGTAATCTTACGACCAAATCAACCGCATCAATAGAATCTAAATCCAAATCTTCAACTAAACGTGCATCTGGATTTAATTGATCTGCATTGATATCAAATTCTTTGACCAAGATATCTTTTATGTGTGTAAAAATTTCATCTTTTGTATACATCGTATGTTTACTCCAAAGTAATGTTTTTTGCATTGGCTATATATTCAGCCAAACTTGCCACTGATTTAAAATATTCCTTGTTGGCATCTTTGTCGGCCTTGAAATTAACATCGTATTTCTTTTTCAAAGCCATACCCAATTCCAACGCATCAATAGAATCCAATCCTAAACCTGTTACGAACAACGGTGCATTGGTATCAATGTCATCAGCTGTAATATCTTCTAAATCCAGGGCTGATATAATTAATTCTTTTATTTCTTGTTCTAATATTTCACGTTTCATAATTTTTCCTCAAATGCAGGATACAGCCTAGACAAAAAATATCGAAAAGTCAAGAAATTATGCCTAAAATAATACCATTTTAATGGTTTCTGTAATATTAATAGCAATTTTCCGTTTGTCGGTTGTGGTGTATTTTTGATACTTTAATATTCCACACAGAACAATATCATAAACAGATGTTTTGTTGCCTACATCCCACCATTTTTGTGTTTTTCCTAATACAGGGGGATTATTGGTTATTTTTATTGGTAAAATATCAGCACCACTGGCGATTTGTAAATAAGCAAAACCGCGGTGAATATGAACAGGGTTGCCTATAACTGTTCTGGTTCCTTCGGGAAAAACGACAATATTATATCCTTGTTTCAGTACACCCGTCCCACAATCGACAAATTCATCTGGCGCCATTGTATTAGATAGGTAAATTTTGCTGATAACCTTACGTACAAAGAAATTTTTGAATAAACTATCCTTTACAACACATACAGAATTAGGAATCAAAGAAACCAAAATTACAACATCAATTAACGATGGGTGATTTGCAATCACAATAGTTCCACGTAAACTTTTCAACTTTTTATATTCTGGACATTTTACTTTAATCAACCGCAACACAGACATCAACCATACAAAAGCCTTCCATGAAACATGTACAGTGTTTACAAAAATTTTCCGCTGTTTATCAGATTTGGACAACAATAAAATAACAGGAAATATAGCCGAACCAATCAATAATCCGCCTAATCCGAATATTCCAAAACAAAAAACACAAAAACAGGATCGGATAAATCTAATCATTTAGCATCGTCCAAGTTTTTGTTGATACGGAATTTGTTTTACCTGTTAAAAAGTTCGTCAATTTTTCCATTGTCAAAATATCCGCCTGTGTGTCCCCAGAAAGTACTTTTATTTTTCGTAAACCGTCGGTTTTCAACATAACTGCCAAACCAAATGCGTTTTGTGGCTCTTTTAAGACAGAATTATAGATTTCAGGACTATGTTCACCAGCAAAAACAACCATAACATCACCATCACTGGTCAATGCTTTTAATACCGCCATTTCTAATGTGTTATCGCCTGCAGCAATAGAAGTATATGTGTTTGTATTTTTGGTTAATAAAGAAAAAGCACCAGCCGCAGCATTATGTACAGAATTGCTGAACCCCGCAGGCGACATTTCTTTATCTGAATGAAATTGTCTTATCAATTGAATTGTCTGTTCCCATTCACCAAATCTGGATGCGAATACAACAGTGTAATTTTGCGTTTGTGGTGCAATACGACCAGCCAAACCGATTGCAATCTTTTCCAATCCTGTCATACGACGACGCATCATTGGTGGAACAAAAGAAACATCAGGCAATTTTTCATTGTCGCTCTCGTGCCAAATAATAAAGTCATCAATATATAGTTTTTTGTTCATACTTGAAAATTGTATTTTTTTATAGAATACTGGCATTATATAAGAATAATTGCTTTTTGCAAGTGGGTTTATAAATGACGGTAATATTACAAAATTTAGGATTCGTTTGTGCGTTGGGAAAAACGCATTCAGAAATCGTTGAAAACGCCAAACATGGTGATAAATCTGGTATGTTTCGTAATATGCCAATGGTCAATGAAATATCTGTGCCTTTTGGGGCTGTGGACATAGAAACGACCAAAATTATGCGTTGCTATGATTTGTTAAGTGCAGCATTACAACAAATTTCAGAGCCTGTATCCCGTTTGAAAACAACATATAATCCAGACAGATTGGGAATTGTTATCGGTGCCAGTAACACAGGCATTCACGAGGCACAACAGCACTTGAATGTCGTATTGGATACGGGCGCTTTCCCAGATGATTTTTCTATGGATGAAATAGAATTGTATTCGCCAACGGCATTTTTACGCGAAAAAACAGGTTTTTCTGGCCCCGCATATACTGTATCAACAGCATGTTCTTCCAGTGCCAAGGTTTTCCAAGATGCGCGTAATTTATTAGAACAAAATATTTGTGATGCTGTATTGGTTGGTGGTGTGGACGCGCGTTGCGATTTTGCATTAAATGGTTTTAATGCTTTATCTGCACTCAGTTATAAACATACAAACCCAATGTCGAAAAATCGTGATGGAATAAACCTGGGCGAAGGTGCCGCACTGTTTATAATGACACGTGGCACAGACGGTATAAAATTATTGGGCGTCGGGGAAAGTTCAGATGCATATCATTTAACCAGTCCCGATCCATCGGGTTCTGGTGCTGTTGCTGCTATGCGTGGGGCATTAAATGATGCGAATTTATCCGCATCTGATATAGATTTTATAAATATGCATGGTACGGGTACGATTGCAAATGATGCAATGGAATCTTTGGCGATAAACTCTGTTTTTGGTGAACGAACATTATGTGCATCAACCAAACCATTAACAGGGCATACATTGGGTGCTGCGGGTGCAATCAGTTTGGCGTTATCATGGTTAATGTTGGAACATCAATTTGTGATACCGCATGTTTTTGATGGCGAATATGCACCAGATTGCGCAAAAATAAACTTGGCAACGATGCAATGTAATCATACAATTGATAAAATTTTATGTAATGCATTTGCCTTTGGTGGCAGTAATGCCAGTGTAATAATTGGACGGTGATATGGTGAATTATGATTTAACAAAACTTATACCACAACGTGCACCGATGATATTTTTATCGGATGTAGAAAAATTTGATTATGAAAATCAAATTTTGATTACCCGTATTGATATTCGTGATACAGATTTATTATACGATGCGTCAATTGGTGGGATTCCGTCTTGTGCTACATTGGAATTTATGGCACAAAGTATTGCTTGTTGTGTTGGATTAAATGATTTACACGATAAACCGGGGAAAAAGCCTGGGGTTGGTTTTGTTTTGGGGTCGCGTAAAATATCTGTGTTAACCCCAGTATACAACGTAAACCAGTCGTATTTTGTACATATAAAATCAATGTTTTGCGATGAAAATATTGCATCATTTGATTGTCAGATTTTTGATGAACAAAATAATTTGGTTGCAAACGGTGCATTAAATGCCTTTCGACCAGATGATATAAAAACTTTTATGGAGCAACAATGAACAAAACAATACTTATTACCGGTGCCAGTCGTGGTATAGGTCGTGCGATTGCCTTGTATTTGGCAAAAGCAGGATATGATTTAGTTTTACATTACAATTCCAATATTGCTGCGGCAACAGATACACTAAACCAGGTTAAATCATTGGGTGCAAATGCACGGTTGTTATGTTTTGATATTGCAAATCGCGAACAAACGGAATCTGTGTTATCTGCCGATATTACAGAAAATGGGGCATATTGGGGAATTATTTGTAATGCTGGTATAACCCAAGATGCACCGTTCCCATCCATAGATGGCGATATGTGGGACAGGGTATTACACACAAATTTGGATGGTTTGTACAATGTATTACATCCTTGTGTTATGCCAATGATATCTGCACGTCGTGGTGGTCGTATAATTGCATTGTCATCGGTATCAGGTGTTATGGGAAATCGTGGCCAAACAAATTATGCTGCGTCCAAGGCAGGTATAATTGGTGCATGTAAATCTTTGGCGTTGGAACTGGCAAAACGTAATATCACAGTAAATTGTGTTGCACCTGGGGTTATTGAAACAGACATGACGGCGGATTTGCCTGTGGATATTATTGAACAAATGGTTCCGATGCGTCGTACCGGGAAACCACAAGAAGTTGCCAGTTTAATAGCATATTTGCTATCAGACGATGCGGCATACATCACGCGTCAGGTTATATCTGTAAACGGGGGATTGATTTAATATGTCAAAACGGGTTGTTATTACAGGAATGGGATTGGTCAGTGCGCTGGGAAACGATTTAGACACCGCGTTTAATCGTTTGCACGAATATAAAAATGCAGTTTGTGAAATGGAAAATTTATCTGCAATTCGCGGATTAAATTCTCATTTGGCGGCACCGGTTGATTTTACCACCCCAGAACATTTTACGCGCAAAGTTTTACGCACAATGGGGCCTGTTTCTGTTATGGCAGTATATTCTGCCGAAAACGCATTGCGTGATGCTGGATTATTGGGCAGTGATGAAATTACCAATGGACGTACTGGTGTTGCATATGGTTCATCGTTTGGTTCTGCTGGCCCGGTTGCTGACTTTTTTTCGATGGTTAAAACTAATGAAATTGGTGATGTTACATCTTCGTCATATATCAAGATAATGCCACAAACAACGGCTGTGAATATATCATTATATTTCAAAACCACAGGTCGCCTAATCCCCAGTGGTACCGCATGTACATCGGGCAGTTTATCTTTGGGATACGCATATGAAAATATAAAATCTGGTGCCCAAGATATAATGATTGCGGGTGGTGCCGAAGAATTAGATGCAACCCAGGTTGCAGTATTTGACACATTATATGCCACCAGCACAAAAAATAATATGCCTGATAAAACCCCATCACCATTTGATGCAAATCGTGATGGCCTGGTCATAGGATGTGGTGCCGGAACATTAATACTCGAAGAACGCGAACATGCGATTGCACGTGGTGCCAAAATTTATGCTGAAATTGTTGGTTTTGGTACAAATACAGACGGTACACATATTACCCAACCAAATCCTGATACGATTGCACATTGTTTGGAATTGGCATTGGAATCTGCAAATTTGAAATCCACAGATATAGGTTATATTTGTTTGCATGGCACAGGCACTACTTTTGGTGATATTGCAGAATCTGTGGCAACGAACCGTATTTTTGGTGATTCTGTCCCAGCCAGCAGTTTGAAAAGTTATGTTGGACATACATTGGGTGCATGTGGTGCATTGGAATCTATTTGGACAATTCAAATGATGAACAACGGTTGGTTTGCCCCAACATTGAATTTAAATACATTAGATGAAAAGTGTGGTAAACTGGATTACATAACCGGTTGTGGTCGTAATTTTGATACAGATTATGTGATGAACAATAATTTTGCATTTGGTGGCATAAACACATCATTGATATTTAAAAAATAGGACTTATGTCTGATTGAATAAATACCTGACGATTTGTTAAAATACCTATTGTGGACGGATAGCAGATCAAAAGGGAGAAAAATAAATGTTTACTCATGAAGACTTATGGAATGCTATCGAAATACTCGCGCGCAAGAACAATATGACCTGCAGCGGACTTGCCAGGGCCAGTGGTTTGGATCCAACGACATTTAACAAATCCAAACGTGCGTCAAAATATGGTCAACCTCGGTGGCTATCAATGGAAACAATATCCAAAGTATTGACTGCGACCAATACATCCGCAGACGAATTTGCCGATATGTTTCCGCATAATTCTGGTTTGACCAGGTAAAAAAATATGATGGGGCAAATAAAAACAACCAAAATACTTGACAACAGAAATTTTTTTATATAAAATTTGTCAGCGTTGTTGCAGTTCTGGCCCCATCGTCTAATGGTTAGGACACCGCCCTTTCAAGGCGAGAATCCCGG